>NZ_JBYIRL010000005.1:0-246578 GCF_057708125.1 Actinacidiphila sp. bgisy145 | reverse complement strand
CCCCCCCCCCCCCCCCCCCCCCCCCCCCCCCCCCCCCCCCCCCCGGCCCCTTTCGTCAGCGCTGGGCCGACATGAGTTGACCGGATGTCAGATCGACGTCAGCTCGGCAGGGTCCAGCTCTGCGCGGCCGTGCCGTTGCAGTCCCAGATCTGCAACTGGGTGCCGTCGGCCGTCGTGGCGTTCGGGTCGTCCAGGCAGCGCCCGGACTCCGGGTTGACCAGCGAGCCGTTCGCGCCGGGCAGCCAGCGCTGCGCGCCGGTGCCGTTGCACTGCCACAGCTGCACCAGTGTGCCGGCGGCGGTGCCGCTGCCGCTCACGTCCAGGCAGCCGCCGAGCGCGCGCAGCGTGCCGCCCGCGCCGGGCACGGCCGTCCACTTCTGCGCGCCGGTGCCGTTGCAGCCCCACAGCTGCACATGCGTGCCGTTGGCCGTACCGGAGTTGGCGACATCCAGGCACTTGCCCGCGATGCCGGCGTCGACCGGGCCGGTGACGGTCTGACCGGCGGCGGCGAGCGCGGACTCCACCAGCGCGGCCGCCCCGTTCATCCCGGCCTCGTTCGGGTGGTACTGCGAACGGCCGGCCGCGGGCGTGTACGTCTCCACCCACGGCACGGAGGCGCACGCGTCGTGGCCGTGGCTGGCGGCGGCCAGGTCCACCAGCGTGGCGCCGGTCGCCGAGGCGGCGGTCGCCGTCGCGGCGGCGAGCCGGGTCGCGATGCTGCGCTCGTAGGCGGCCTGGTCGGAGGTGAGCGGCACCCCGGTGCACACCCCGGAGTCCGGCAGGATGGTGAAGTAGTTGACGAAGAGCACCTTCGCCTGCGGCGCGGTGGCGTGGATGGCGGTGACCACGTTCTCCAGCCGCCCGGCCAGCACCCCGAAGGTCGAGTCGATGGACGCCTGGTCGACGCTGCCGCAGTTCGAACCACCGCTGGTCTGGCAGGAGTAGGCGTCGATGCTGCCCAGGTAGTCCACGTCGTTGCCGCCGATGGTGACGGTGACGAGCTTGGTGGCGCTGGTGACCGCGTCGACCTGCGGCGGCTGCCCGGCCTGGTCGGTGGTGAGCACGTTCGCCGTGGTCGCCCCGCTGCACGAGACGTCGGTGAGGTTCGCGCCGATGTCCCGCGCCACCACGCTGGCGTAGTTGTTCTGCGACCGGGCGCAGGCCGACGCGCCGGTGCTGGTCTGGGTCGGCGGGATGCCCGGCCCCGCGGCGAACGAGCTGCCCATCGACACGTAGTCCAGTCCCGCGGTGCCCGCCGCCGCGGCCACCGCCCGCCCCGCCGACGGCGTCGCCGACGTGCCGGCGAACGCGGCGGGCGCGAGGAACACCGCCGTCGCCGCCAGGGCCGCGGCGATACCGGCGGGCATCCACACCCGCCGGTACCCGGCCGCCGCCCTTCCGTTCTCCTGAGAAGTTCCCATGCCACCTCCAACCGTGGGGAGCCGCGGTGCCGCGGCTCCGAGGACCTGCACGCTTGCGCGCTGTGCTGTGTGCGGCTGAACTCGCCGCGTACCGGGGCACGTCGGGCACCCGGTGCGCGGGAGAAGGGTGGGCGGCCGTCAGCCGCCGAGGGTGATCTCCACCGTGTGGTGCCCGGTGGCGCCGGCCGGCAGCAGCGGCGCGGCGCGGCGGCCGTCCACCGTGCAGGCGCGCACCCGGGCGCCGGCGCCCTTGAGCACCACGTCCACGGTCGCCGCGCGGTACGGCAGCCCGCGCAGCGTGGCCGGTCCCCAGCCGGCCGGCAGCGTCGGCGAAAGGCGCAGCCCCTGCTCGGTGCAGTCCACCCCGAACAGCCCGGCGAGGATCATCCGCAGGTAGCCGGTCGCCGACCACGCCTGGTCCGGCTGCGAGGTGAAGTGGCTCTGGGTGCCGTCCCCGCCGGTCTGCCAACCGCCGTCCACGGCACCGGAGTTCGAGTCGTACAGCTCGTAGAAGCTGTTGCCGCTGCCCTGCACGAGGGCGGCCAGTTCCCGCACGGCCCGGGCGAAGAGGTCCACCTGCCCGGCGACGGCGGCGGCGTGCCCGAACATCGAGTGGACCATCGGCCAGACGGTGACGTTGTGGCGGCCGGGTTTGGCATCGCTGAACCGGTCGAAGTGCGGCCACACGTTCACGATGCCGTGCGGCTGCCAGTGCGCACCGGCCACCACCTGCGCCGCCCGGGCGGCGTCGGCCACCCCCAGCAGCACCGCGAACGCCAGGCCCGCGCCCTCCTGGGAGGTGTCCAGCCGGCCCGACAGCGCGTCCCCGCCGTGCACGAAGTACCCGTACGTGCCCGCGTCCGCGCGCCACAGGTGCGTGTCGATCGCGGCCCGTACGGCCCCTGCGGCAGCCCGGTGCGCGGCGGCCTCGGAGGGGTGCCCGAGCGCCTGCGCCATGTCGCCGGCCGCGCGGTGGGCGCCGTAGTAGAGGCAGTTGGTGGACAGGCACATCAACTCGTCGGTGTGCGGGTAGTCCAGCACGAACGAGGAGTCGACGCCGGCGGTCCACGGCGGGGCCGGGTAGCCGGCGATGCCGTCGTTCATGAACGACGGGCCCCGGTAGAGGCCGAGGGCGGTGTCGAAGTTCTTCGCCCGGCGGATCGCGAGCGTGCCTGCGGCCGTGCGGTAGGCGTCGGCGAGGAACTCCCGGTCACCGGTGACCAGGTAGTGGTGCCAGGCGCCGAGCACCCAGACCACCTGGTCCCACCACTGGTTGTCCTGCTGCACCACCAGGCCGTCGTCGCCGCGGTCCACCACGGCCCACAGCGTGTTGCGGCCGATCACCGGCGCGAGCAGGCTCGTCGCGTTCCAGGCGTTGACCGCCGCGTCGCGCGTCCACCGCTGCGGCGAGGGGTAGCCGCCGCCGGCCCGCACGAACGACCCGCTGGGATAGGTCACCAGCCCGGCGGCGTCATAGGTGGCCGGGTCGGCGTAGGCGGTGTTGATGCCGAACAGGTCGGTCAGCGCCGACTCGTAGGCGGTGCCCAGCAGTTGCTGGGTCGCGGTGTCGCCGAAGGCCACCTCCGGCAGGGTGTACCCGATCCGCCCGCCGCCGCTGCCGGCCGAAGTGCCGCCGCGCGCCGGGGAGTCGGCGTGCGCCTGCACGGTGCCGAGGCCGCCGAGGCCGGCCGCGGCGAGCGCGCCCGCCACCACCCCGGTGCCGGCCGTGCCCAGAACGCCGCGTCTGGTGGGGTGCGCCGCCTCGGGCGGCGCTCCGCGTCCCGGTTCCCGCGCCGACGTACCCGACTCCATGGCGTCCACTCCTCTCGCCTCCGGGTGCGCGGCAGCGGCGCCCGGTCGGCGTGCCGGAACGTGACCAGTGTTGGCAACGTTGTCAAAGTGTCACCGTGGAAGCTAGCAGCCCGCGTTGACACCCGCCAAGGGGTCCGGCAGCACCGCTGCGCACCCAGGGCCCGGCGGCCGGGCCCCGGCCGCGCCGGCTACTTGTTGCTGTGCACCGGCCCGACCCGCAGGTTCTGGACCGAGGAGCCGACGCACTCCTGCTTGTTCCAGGGCAGGTCCAGCGACGCCTTCTGGTTGGGCGGGTAGACCCGCAGGGCCGGCACAGAGGTCAGGTCGCACTGGGCGGCGGAGTAGCCCGCCTGGCCGTTGACGGTGACGACGTCGGCGTAGGCGTGCGCGTTCGGGATCAGGGTGACCCGGGTGGCGGGGGTGTCGGCGGTGCGCTGGGCGGCCTTGCCGAGCTGGGTGCCACCGGACTTCACGAAGGACACCCCGGGGTAGCCGGACAGGGTGCAGGGCGAGGAGCCGGTGTTCTGGAAGACGATCTGGAAACCGGTGCTGCCGGCGCCGTTGGAGAAGTTCGCGGTGGTCGCCTTGAGCTGGCTGGTGGCGCAGCCGGCCACGGTGGTGCCGGCCGACGCGGTGGCACCGCCCGTACCGCTGCCGCCGCTCGACCCGCTCGTGCCGCCGCTGCCGCTCGTGCCGGTGCCGCCGCCGGTGGTGGCCGGGTTCGCGGTGCCGCCCGCCGAGTCGTCGTTGGGCACGGTGGCCGTCCCGGACGGCGCCGAGGCGGTGGCGGAGGACGAGGCCGAGGAGGAGTCGGACGCGTTGCTGTCGTCGGGCCCGCAGGCCGCGAGCGCGAGGCCGGCGGTGGCGAGCATGACGACGAGGGTTCCGGTCCTGACGGTCCTGGTGCGCATGGCCCTTGCCCTTTCCTGTGCGGTCACTGAGGCTCGTGTGTGCCTCTGTGCTGATCGTGTACCCACAGATTCGCCATGTCAGCAGCCGTCCGGGTCCTGTTACCCCGCAGGGACACAACGGGTCACCCGCCGCGACATTCCTCCGACGAACGCCACGCATACCGTCCGACCGGCACCACCGGCAGCACCCGGCGGCCTCGGCACCGGCAACGCCATCGGCAACGGGCGGCCACCGCGTCCGTACGCGGTGGCCGCCCGTCGTGGCAGCCGGGGACCCAGCGGGTCCGTCAGACGTTGAAGCCCAGCGCGCGCAGCTGCTCGCGGCCGTCGTCGGTGATCTTGTCCGGGCCCCACGGCGGCATCCAGACCCAGTTGATCTTCAGTTCGCGGACGATGCCCTCGGTCGCGGTGGTCGCCTGCTCCTCGATGACGTCGGTCAGCGGGCAGGCCGCCGAGGTGAGCGTCATGTCGAGCGTGGCGACGTTGGTGTCGTCGATGTGGATGCCGTAGATCAGGCCGAGGTTGACCACGTCGATCCCCAGTTCGGGGTCGACGACGTCGTAGAGCGCCTCGCGCACCTCCTCCTCGGAGGCCGGGGTGGTGCTCAGGCCGTTGGGCACCGCGGGGGACACAGCGTTGTCGGTCATGCGGGCTTCCCTTCAGCCAGCGCTTGGGCGGTGGCGTCCTTCCATGCCATCCAGCTCAGCAGGGCGCACTTCACGCGCGCCGGGTACTTGGAGACGCCGGCGAACGCGACCGCGTCCTCCAGCACCTCCTCCATCGCGTCGTCCGGCTCGATCCGGCCGCGCGACTGCATCAGCTCCAGGAAGGTCTCCTGGATCTTCCGCGCCTCGGTGATCTCCTTGCCGACCAGCAGTTCGTTGAGCACCGAGGCACTGGCCTGGCTGATCGAGCAGCCCTGCCCCTCGTACGAGATGTCCCCGATCACGGAGCCGTCCAGCCGCACCCGCAAGGTGACCTCGTCCCCGCAGGTGGGGTTGACGTGGTGCACCTCCGCCTGGCCGTCGCGCAGGCCGCGGCCGTGCGGGTGCTTGTAGTGGTCCAGGATCACGTCCTGGTACATCGAGTCGAGTTTCACAGCAGCACCGCCATCAGCCGAAGAAGTTCCGGACCTGCTCCAAGCCCTCGACCAGGGCGTCGACCTCGGCCGGGGTGGAGTACAGATAGAACGACGCCCGGGTGGTCGCAGGAATTCCGTACCGCAGGCACACCGGGCGGGCGCAGTGGTGGCCGACCCGGACCGCGATGCCCTGCTCGTCCAGTACCTGGCCGACGTCGTGCGGGTGGATGTCGCCGAGCGTGAAGGAGATCGAGGCGCCGCGGTCCTCGCCCGTGGTCGGGCCGATGATCCGCAGGTCCGGCACCTCCCGCAGCCGGGCGAGCGCGTACTCGGTGATCGCGTGCTCGTGGGCGGCGACGTTCTCCATGCCGAGGGCGTTGAGGTAGTCCACCGCCGCGCCCAGGCCCACCGCCTGCGCGATCGGCGGAGTGCCGGCCTCGAACTTGTGCGGCGCGGGCGCGTAGGTGGAGGAGTGCATCGAGACGGTCTCGATCATCTCGCCGCCGCCGAGGAAGGGCGGCAGGTCCTCCAGCAGCTCCTGGCGGCCCCACAGCACGCCGATGCCGGTCGGGCCGAGCATCTTGTGGCCGGTGAAGGCGACGAAGTCCGCGCCGAGCGCCTGGACGTCCAGCGGCATGTGCGGGGCGGCCTGCGAGGCGTCGATCAGGACCAGCGCGCCGACCTGCTGGGCCCGGCGGACGATCGCCTCGACCGGGTTCACGGTGCCGAGGATGTTGGAGACCAGCACGAAGGAGACGATCTTCGTCTTCTCGGTGATGACCTGCTCGATGTCCGACAGGTCCAGCCGGCCGTCGTCGGTGAGGCCGAACCACTTCAGCTTCGCGCCGGTGCGCTGCGACAGCAGCTGCCACGGCACGATGTTGGAGTGGTGCTCCATCTCCGTGATGACGATCTCGGTGTCGCTGTCCACGCGGTAGGGCTCGTCGGCCCAGCCGAGCATGTTCGCCACGAGGTTCAGCGACTCCGAGGCGTTCTTGGTGAAGATCACCTCGTCGCGGCTGGGTGCGTTGACGAAGGCGGCGATCTTGTCGCGGGCACCCTCGTACAGCGCGGTGGCCTCCTCGGCGAGCACGTGGACGCCGCGGTGCACATTGGCGTTGGACTGCTCGTAGTAGGCGCTGAGGGCGTCCAGCACCTGGCGGGGCTTCTGCGAGGTGGCCGCGTTGTCGAGGTAGACCAGGCGGCGGCCGTCATGGACCTGGCGGTCCAGGATCGGGAAGTCCTTGCGGATCGCCTCGGTGTCGAGGAGGCCGGCCGGCACCCTGCCGATCGACGAGGGGGAAGTCACGCGGCAGCGCCACCCTTCACGTAGGACTCGTAGCCCTCTTCCTCCAGCTTGTCGGCGAGCTCGGCGCCACCGGACTCCACGATCCGGCCGGCCGAGAAGACGTGCACGAAGTCGGGCTTGATGTAGCGCAGGATGCGCGTGTAGTGCGTGATCAGCAGGGTGCCGACCTCGCCCTGCTCGCGGACCCGGTTGACGCCTTCGGAGACGATCCGCAGGGCGTCCACGTCGAGGCCGGAGTCGGTCTCGTCGAGGATCGCGACCTTGGGCTTGAGCAGTTCGAGCTGGAGGATCTCGTGGCGCTTCTTCTCACCGCCGGAGAAGCCCTCGTTGACGTTGCGCTCGGCGAAGGAGGGGTCCATGTGCAGGTGCTCCATGGTCTCCTTCACCTCCTTGACCCAGGTGCGGAGCTTGGGGGCCTCGCCGCGGATGGCGGTGGCGGAGGTGCGCAGGAAGTTGGAGACCGAGACCCCGGGGATCTCGACCGGGTACTGCATGGCGAGGAAGACGCCGGCCCGGGCCCGCTCGTCGACGGTCATCGCCAGCACGTCCTCGCCGTCGAGGGTGACGCTGCCGCCGGTGACGGTGTACTTGGGGTGCCCGGCCAGCGAGTAGGCCAGGGTGGACTTGCCGGAGCCGTTGGGGCCCATGATGGCGTGGGTCTCGCCCTGTTTCACCGTGAGGTCGACGCCCTTGAGGATCTCCTTGGTGGCGTTGTCGGCTTCGACGGTGACGTGCAGGTCGCGGATTTCAAGCGTGGCCATGGGTGACTCAGGACTCCTGGGTGACGGAGACGAGCACGTCGTCCCCAACGATCTTGACGGGGTATACGGGAACGGGCCGGGTGGCGGGCAGCCCGGAGGGCTTGCCGGTGCGCAGGTCGAAGCTGGAGCCGTGCAGCCAGCACTCGATCTGGCAGTCCTCGACCTCGCCCTCGGAGAGCGAGACGTTGGCGTGCGAGCAGATGTCGTTGATCGCGAACAC
The DNA here is from genome assembly GCF_057708125.1 of Actinacidiphila sp. bgisy145. Taxonomy (NCBI): domain Bacteria; kingdom Bacillati; phylum Actinomycetota; class Actinomycetes; order Kitasatosporales; family Streptomycetaceae; genus Actinacidiphila; species Actinacidiphila sp. bgisy145. The sequence goes on along the minus strand of NZ_JBYIRL010000005.1, from coordinate 239,063 downwards.
CTCGCCCTCGGTGCGGACCACCGAGACGGGCACGCCGTCGATCTCGACGCGGTGCGGGGTGTCGTCGGTCAGCTCGCTGAGCGCGCAGGCGCGGGTGAAGGGCACGGTGTTGGTCATCCGACCGCCGCCTCCAGTTCCGCGTCGATCTTCGCCATCAGCCGCTCCTCCAGGTCGGGCAGCCCGATCTGCTGGACCAGCTCGCCGAAGAAGCCGCGTACCACCAGGCGGCGGGCGTCCTCGGTGTGGATGCCGCGGCTCATCAGGTAGAAGAGCTGCTCGTCGTCGAACCGGCCGGTCGCGGAGGCGTGTCCGGCGCCGACGATCTCGCCGGTCTCGATCTCCAGGTTCGGCACGGAGTCGACCCGGGCGCCGTCGGTGAGGACGAGGTTGCGGTTCAGCTCGTAGGTGTCGGTGCCCTCGGCCGCGGCCCGGATCAGCACGTCGCCGATCCACACCGCGTGCGCGTCCTGGCCCTGGAGCGCGCCCTTGTACGCCACGTTCGACCGGCAGTGCGGCGTGTCGTGGTCGATGAACAGGCGGTGCTCCTGGTGCTGGCCGCGGTCGGTGAAGTACAGCCCGAACAGGTCGGCCTCACCGCCGGTGGCGCCGTAGACGACCCGCGGGTGCAGCCGGACCAGGTCCCCGCCGAAGGTGACGACGACGGACTTGAAGGCGGCGTCGCGGCCGATCAGCGCGGTGTGCTGGGCGGCGTGCACCGCGGTGTCGGCCCAGTCCTGCACGGACACCACGGTGAGCTTGGCGCCGTCGCCGATCAGGAACTCGACGTTCGCCGCGAGCGTGGCGTCGCCGGTGTGGTCCAGCACCACCACCGCCTCGGCGAACGCGCCGACCTCCACGACCTGGTGGCCGTAAGAGACGCCGCCCTCGCCGTGCACGGCGATCCGGACCGGCTCGGTGAGCACGGTGTCCTTGGGGACGCTGACCACCGACGCCTTCTCGAAGGCGCTGAACGCCTGGGCGGCGACCCGGTCGACGGGCTTGCCGGCCTTGCCGATCCGCGGGTCGGTGCGGTCCACGGTCTCCACGGTGACGCCCTCGGGCGCGGTCACCTCGACGCGCAGCGAGCCGGTCGCCTCCGCGGTGCCGTCGTGCAGGCCGCGCAGCCGGGCCAGCGGCGTGAAGCGCCATTCCTCCTCGCGCCCGGTCGGCACGGGGAAGTCGGCCACGTCGTACGACGGGGCGGCGCTGACCCGGGCGTCGGCGGGCTGCTCGGTCGGCTGCCCCACCGTGATGGCACCGTCCGTGGTGCTGCCCGCAGGGGTGTTCTCGGCCATAGCTGTACTGCTGCTCCTCGTTGGATGTGCTTCGATCGGGTGCGGGGGTGCCGGGGCGGCCCGGTCAGCCGACCGCGCCCTCCATCTGCAGCTCGATCAGCCGGTTGAGCTCCAGGGCGTACTCCATCGGCAGCTCCTTGGCGATCGGCTCGACGAAGCCGCGCACGATCATCGCCATCGCCTCGAACTCGGTCATACCGCGGCTCATCAGGTAGAAGAGCTGGTCGTCGGAGACCTTGGAGACGGTCGCCTCGTGGCCCATCGACACGTCGTCCTCGCGCACGTCCACGTACGGGTACGTGTCGGAGCGGGAGACCGTGTCGACCAGCAGGGCGTCGCACAGCACGTTGGACTTCGCGCCGGTGGAGCCCTCGCCGATCTCGATCAGGCCGCGGTAGGAGGTGCGGCCGCCGCCGCGCGCCACCGACTTGGAGACGATGTTGGACGAGGTGTTCGGCGCCATGTGCACCATCTTGGCGCCGGCGTCCTGGTGCTGCCCCTCGCCGGCGAAGGCGATGGAGAGCGTCTCGCCCTTGGCGTGCTCGCCCATCAGGTAGACCGCGGGGTACTTCATGGTCACCTTGGAGCCGATGTTGCCGTCGATCCACTCCATGGTGGCGCCCTCGTAGGCGACGGCGCGCTTGGTGACCAGGTTGTAGACGTTGTTCGACCAGTTCTGGATGGTCGTGTAGCGGCAGCGGCCGCCCTTCTTGACGATGATCTCGACCACCGCGGAGTGCAGCGAGTCCGACTTGTAGATCGGCGCGGTGCAGCCCTCGACGTAGTGGACGTAGGCGTCCTCGTCGACGATGATCAGGGTCCGCTCGAACTGGCCCATGTTCTCGGTGTTGATCCGGAAGTACGCCTGGAGCGGGATCTCCACGTGCACGCCCTTCGGCACGTAGATGAAGGAGCCGCCGGACCACACCGCGGTGTTCAGCGAGGCGAACTTGTTGTCGCCGGCCGGGATGACGGTGCCGAAGTACTCCTGGAACAGCTCCGGGTGCTCCTTGAGCGCGGTGTCGGTGTCCAGGAAGATGACGCCCTGCTCCTCCAGGTCCTCGCGGATCTGGTGGTAGACGACCTCGGACTCGTACTGCGCGGCGACGCCGGCGACCAGGCGCTGCTTCTCCGCCTCGGGGATGCCGAGCTTGTCGTAGGTGTTCTTGATGTCCTCGGGCAGGTCCTCCCAGGACTCCGCCTGCTTCTCGGTGGACCGCACGAAGTACTTGATGTTGTCGAAGTCGATGCCCGTGAGGTCGCTGCCCCAGGTCGGCATGGGCTTCTTGCCGAACAGCCGCAGCCCCTTGAGCCGCATCTTCAGCATCCACTCCGGCTCGGACTTCTTCGCGGAGATGTCGCGGACGACCTCCTCCGAGAGGCCGCGCTTGGCGGCGGCGCCGGCGGTGTCGTTGTCCGCCCAGCCGTACTCGTAGGTGCCGATGCCTTCGAGCTCCGGGTGAGTGGTCTCCGTGGGAGCAGTCATGCGGGGTTCCTCCCGGACGTGCTGACTGGTGCGTGGTCGGTGCGTGCAGGTGCTGCGGATGGTGCGGGTGATGCGGGTGCCGCTGGTCGTGCGGGTGGTGCGGGCGCCGGTGGCGCCGTTGGTGCGGGTGCTTCCGGTGTCTGCGCCGCCGGCTCGTCGGCGGGGGCGGCGGACCGCCCCTGCTGGGCCTGCGGGATGAACGTGGTGCACACCCCGTCGCCGTGCGCGATGGTGGCGAGCCGCTGGACGTGCGTCCCGAGCAGGCGGGAGAAGACCTCGGCCTCCGCCTCGCAGAGCTGCGGGAACTGCTCGGCGGCATGGGCCACCGGGCAGTGGTGCTGGCACAGCTGCTCTCCCCCGACGCTCCGCCCGGGGGTGCCCCCGGCCGGGCCGGGCGCGCTCCGCGCCGTTGCAGCGTACCCGTCCGCGGTCAGTGCGCGGGCCAGGGCCTGCGCCCGCTCGCCGGGCGCGGCGGCGTCGAGCAGCTTGCGGTACCGCTCGGCCTGGGCGGCGACGCGGGCCCGCGCGAACGCGGTGACCGCGGCCTCGCCCTGCTCGCCGCCGCCCGCGGACTGGGCGATCCAGCCCAGCGCGTCCGCGGCGAGCTGGTCGTAGGCCTGGTCGAAGGCGTCCCGGCCGCAGTCGGTGAGCGCGAAGACCTTCGCGGGGCGGCCGCGGCCGCGGCTGCCGTACACCCGCTGCTCGCGGGCCTCCACGATGTTCTCCGCGACGAGCGCGTCGAGGTGGCGGCGTACCGCCGCCTGGGTCAGGCCCAGCCGCTCGGCGAGGTCCGCGGCGGTGGAGGGCCCGTGGCCCAGGATGGAGCGGGCGACGCGGTTGCGGGTGCGCCGCTCACCGGTCGTCGGCTCCTCCGCCGCCCTGCGGGCAGCACCGCCTACGTTTTTCACAACGCCATTGTTGCTTAATTCGCCGGGCCCGGGCAAGCTCACCCCCGCGCACCCACGGTGGGCTACGTCACTTAGGGTGACCTCACTTCCGGGCCGCCACCGGCCGGATTCCGCCCTGCCGCCCACCCCGCTCCCCGCCCTCCCTAGACTCGTGGCCATGCGAAACGAGCCCGCGGTCGAGGTGACCGGTCTGGTCAAGCGGTACGGCGCCAAGACCGCGGTCGACGGCCTCGACCTGACCGTCCCGCGCGGCTCGGTGACCGCGGTGCTCGGCCCCAACGGCGCCGGCAAGACCACCACCGTCGAGGTCTGCGAGGGCTACCGCCGCCCCGACGGCGGCACCGCCCGCGTCCTCGGCCTGGACCCGGTCACCCAGGGCGCCGCACTGCGCCCGCGGATCGGCGTGATGCTCCAGTCCGGCGGCGTCTACCCCGGCGCCCACGCCGAGGAGATGCTGCGGCACGCCGCGGCCCTGCACGCCGACCCGGTGGACCCGGCCCTGCTCATCGAACGCCTCGGCCTGGACACCTGCGGACGCACCGCCTACCGCCGGCTGTCCGGCGGCCAGCAGCAGCGCCTGGCCCTGGCCATGGCCGTCGTCGGCCGCCCCGAACTCGTCTTCCTCGACGAGCCCACCGCGGGCCTGGACCCCCAGGCCCGCCACGCCACCTGGGACCTGGTCCGCGAGCTGCGCGCCGACGGCGTCAGCGTGGTCCTCACCACCCACTTCATGGACGAGGCCGAGCAGCTCGCCGACCAGGTCGCGATCATCGACGCCGGCCGCACCATCGCCGCCGGCACCCCCGAGGAGCTGTGCCGCGGGGGCGCCGAGAACACCCTGCGCTTCTCCGGCCGCCCCGCCCTCAACCTCGTCTCGCTCCTCAACGCCCTGCCCCCCGACACCCGCGCCGCCGAGCTGTCCCCCGGCTCCTACCGGATCGAGGGCGGCATCGACCCGCAACTGCTGGCCACCGTCGCCTCCTGGTGCGCCCAGCACGGCGTCATGCCCGACCACCTCGCGGTCGAGCGGCGCACCCTGGAGGACGTCTTCTTGGAACTGACCGGCAGGGAACTGCGGGCATGAGGGAGCTGCGGCCATGAGCGTCACCACCGACACCCCGCACGCCACCGGGGCGGGCGCGTTCGCGCCGGCGCCCGGGGCGGCGCCGCTGGGGCGGATGATCCGGGCGCAGGCGCTGCTGGAGACGAAGATGCTGCTGCGCAACGGGGAGCAGCTGCTGCTGACCGTGGTGATCCCCGCGCTGCTGCTGGTGCTGTTCAGCTCGGTGGACATCGTGGACACCGGCCCGGGCAGGTCGGTGGACTTCCTCGCCCCGGGGGTGCTGGCGCTGGCGGTGCTGTCGACAGCGTTCACCGGGCAGGCGATCGCGACCGGCTTCGAGCGGCGATACGGCGTGCTGAAGCGGCTGGGCGCCTCGCCGCTGCCGCGGTGGGCGCTGATGACGGCGAAGACCTGCTCGGTCCTGGTCACCGAGGCGCTCCAGGTGGTGCTCCTGGTGGTGATCGCCTTCGCGCTGGGCTGGTCCCCGCACGGCGATCCCGCGGCGGTGCTGCTGCTCCTGCTGCTGGGTACGGCCGCGTTCTCCGGGCTGGGGCTGCTCATGGCCGGCACGCTCAAGGCGGAGGCGACCCTGGCCGCCGCGAACCTGGTGTTCCTGCTGCTGCTGGTCGGCGGCGGGGTGATCGTGCCGATGGACAAGTTCTCCGGGCCGGTGCGGGACGTGCTGGAGCTGCTGCCGATCTCGGCGCTGTCGGACGGCCTGCGCGAGGTGCTCCGGCACGGCGCCGGGGTGCCCTGGTCCGACCTGGGCATCCTCGCGGTCTGGTCGGTGCTGGGCCTGGCGGCGGCGGGGCGCTGGTTCCGCTGGGAGTGAGCGGCCGTACGTACGCCATGGCGTACCCGGAAGGAGAGGGCACGGCATGACGGCGCAGGCGGGACCGCCCGCGGGCGGCACGGGCGATGGGGGCTCGGCGAGCGGCAAGGACGCGGAGTCCTCCGCGTGGGCGCCGTTGCGCCTGCCGACCTACCGCACCTTGTGGTGCGCCCAGCTGGGCTCGAACGTCGGCACCTGGATGCAGACCGTCGGCGCGCAGTGGATGCTCGTCCACCAGCCGAACGCCCCGACGCTGACCTCGCTGGTGCAGGCGGCCTCGCTGCTGCCGGTGCTGTTCCTGTCGCTTCCCGCGGGTGTCCTCGCCGACGTGCTGGACCGCCGACGGCTGCTGATCGCCCTGTCCGTGGCGATGGCGGCCGTGAGCACCGCGCTCGCGGTCCTCACCGCGGCCGGGCTGACCACGCCCACCGTGCTGATCGCCCTGGTGTTCCTGATGGGGTGCGGCAGCGCGTTGAGCGGCCCGGGCTGGCAGGCGATCCAGCCCGAACTGGTGCCGCGCGCGCAGATCCCGGCCGCGGCGGCACTGGGCAGCCTCAACGTCAACCTCGCGCGCGCGGTGGGCCCGGCCCTGGCCGGTGTGCTGGTCGCCGCGACCGGCACGGACGTCGTGTTCGGCATCAATGCCGCCTCGTTCCTGGGGGTGGTGGCCGCGCTGGCGGTCTGGCACCGCGCGATGGCTCCCGCCGGGGGCGCCCCGGAGCGGATGCGGTCGGCGCTGTCCGCGGGCACCCGCTACGTCCGCAACGCGCCCGGAGTGCGGCGCGTGCTGCTGCGGGCCGCCCTGTTCGTGCTGCCGGCCTCCGCGCTGTGGGGCCTGCTGCCGGTGGTGTCCTCGCAGCGGCTGCACCAGGGCGCGGGCGGGTACGGGCTGCTGCTGGGTGCGCTGGGCGTGGGCGCGATCGCGGGGGCGGTGACCGTCAAGCGGGTTCGTGCGGCGCTGGACCGCAATGTGCTGCTCGCGCTGAGCAGTGCCGCGTTCGCGGCGGGCAGTGCCGTGGCGGCGCTGGTCACGCAGCCGGCCGTGGTGGCGCTGGTGCTGGTCATGACGGGCGCCGGGTGGCTGTACGCGTTGTCCACGCTCAACACGACACTCCAACTCGCCCTGCCGTCCTGGGTACGGGCCCGGGGGCTCGCGGTCTATCTGATGGTCTTCATGGGCGGCCAGGGCGTCGGCTCCCTGGTGTGGGGTCTGGTCGCGAACGCGACGAGCACCCGCGCCGCGCTGCTGGCCGCCACCGCGCTCCTGCTGCTGACCGCGGCCTCGCTGGCGGTGTGGCCGATGCACGCCCGCACCGGCACCTTCGACCGGGATGTCGTCGCGCCCTGGCCGGAGCCGATGCTCGCGTTCGACCGCACCGCCGACGACGCGGCCGACGGCCCTGTGCTGGTCGAGGTCACCTACGAGGTCCCGGTCGAGCGCCTGCCGGAGTTCCGTGCGGCCATGGCCGCCCTCGCCGTCTCCCGCCGCCGCACCGGCGCCTCGCACTGGTCGCTGTACCGGGACGCCGAGCAGCCCACCACCTGGGTGGAGGCGTTCCAGGTCCCCTCCTGGCAGGAGCACCTGCGCCAGCACGAGTCCCGCCTGACCGCGTACGACGCCGAACTGGCGGCCCGCGCCGGCGCGCTGTCCACCACCGGGCCCAGGGTCCGCCACCTGATCGCCCCAGTTGGCCGGGCCGGGGGCGCGGGCCCGCACCAGGCCGGCCGCGGCGGTCGACACGAGGGCGGACCCCCATGACGACGACCGTTGCGATCACGTTTTGATCGCTTCCGGTCGGCTTAAGCAGGCCCTACCGGTCGGATAGGGTCGCGATCGCCGAGGAAGAGGGGGGCGACGTGGTCAAGCCGGAAGCGTACGGGAGAGCCGCTGCCGCGGCCGGGCTGGGGGAAGTAGTCGCCGTGCACCCGCGGTACCGGCCGGTGACGCTGGCGATGCAGGCGTGGTTCGGCGGTGCGGCGCTGGGCATCGGCATGGGCGCCGGTGTGGCGGCCGGCACGTGGTGGCCCCTGGCAGTGGCCGTCGCCGCGGCGATCGCGGCGGGGATCGCGTACGGGCGCCTGGCGCCGGTACAGGGCCTGCAAGCAGTGCTGGTGTGCCAGGGCGGCCTGCTCCTCGCCGGCCAGGTCGGGCCCGACCGCGCCGTGTCGTGGGACGACGTCCGGGCCACCGAGTACACCCCGGAGGGCTACCGGGACGAGCGGCTGGGCGCAGCCCAGACCCGGACCACCCGTACGTACGAGCGCGGCCTGATCTGGGTGGAGGGGGCCGCCGTGCCGATCACGCTGCTCCAGGTGCGGCGGATGGCCCGGCTGATCGAGGAGATCGACCACCGGCTCGTGCCGGCCCTCCAGGTCGATCTGGAGGAGGCGCTGCATGCCGAGGGGAGCGTGCGGCTGGACCGGGGACAACTCGCCATCACCCGCACCGGGCTGGTCCACGCCCCCGCGCACGGGCAGGGCGGAGAGTATGCGTGGCCGCAGGTGCGGTCGGTGAAGGCGTCCGGCCACGGCGAACTGGAGATCAAGGTGACGGGCCGGCCGCCCATCAGGCTCCGGCTGCTCAACGCCCGGGCGGTCGTGGAGTTCATCGACGAGCTCCGCTCGGCCCCTGGCGGCAGCTAGGGCCTGGTGTCCTGCCCCGTGAGGTCGATGACGACCTTGCCGTGGACGTGGCGGGCGGCCTGGAGTTCGACCGCGGCGCGGATCTGCTCGACCGGGAAGGTGGCCGCGAGGGGCACCCGGAGCTCGCCGGAGGCGACCAGGCGGGCGATCTCCTCCAGGGCGCCCGGGGCGGCGTCGGCCCCGTTCGCGGGGGTGATGCCGTCGACCTGCGCGGCGATGGTGGTGATGCGCGCGTCGGGAACGCCCAGTTCGCGCGCCGCCTGCACGACCTCGGTCCCGTAGAGGTCGACGGCTGCGGTGATGCCGCCGGGCGCCATGGCGCGCAGCCGGTCGGCCAGGCCCTCGCCGTAGGCGACCGGCTCGGCGCCGAGGCCGCGCAGGGCGTCAGCCGACGCCGCCGACCCCGTACCGATCACCCGTGCGCCCGCGCGGCGGGCGAGTTGGACGGCGAACACGCCGACCCCGCCGCCCGCGCCGCCGACGAGCAGCGTGTCGTCCGGGCCGGGCTCGACGACGGCGAGGGCCGCGGCGGCCGTGCAGCCCGCGATGGTGAGGGTGGCGGCGGTACGGTCGTCGACGCCGTCGGGGGTGCGGTGCGCGTCGCCGCCCACCGCGATGGCCCCCGCCGCGTCCACCACGATGTGGTCGGCGATCGCGCGGGACATGGCACCGCCGAACACCCGGTCGCCGACGGCGAACCCGCGTACGCCCTCGCCGACCTGGTCCACCACCCCGGCGTAGTCGGTGCCGAACCCGCACGGCAGGCTCAGGCCGAACCGGGCGGCGGTGTCCGCGTCGGAGGTCATGAACCAGTCCATCGGGTTCAGTCCGGCCGCGGTGACGCGCACCCGCAGCTGCCCCGGGCCCGCCTGCGGCGCGGGCACCTCGCGGAGGGTCAGCCGCTCGGGGCCGCCGAACGACTCCAGCCGGACCGCCCTGCTCGCGGTCGCCGGTGAGGGGGTGCTCGGTTGTTCCATGCTCAGGGGTCTCCTTCGACTGTGACGGCGCGCGGGGACACAGGTAAACGGACTACGATCCGTTTACCTTCCATCGCACCGTAGCACACAACCGGAGCGTGATCCGTTTTGCCGACACCGCCAGAGACCCGCGAGCCCCGCGCGGACGCGGCCCGCAACCGCGCCCAGCTCCTCGACGTGGCCACCCGCGTCTTCGCCTCCGCCGACACCGACGCCGAACCGTCGATGCGCGCGATCGCCCGCGAGGCCGGGGTCGGCATCGCCACGCTCTACCGGCACTTCCCCACCCGCGAGTCCCTCGTCGACGCGGTCTACCGCGACCAGGTCGCCCGGCTCACCGACGGCGCCCGCGAACTCCTCGCCACCCTCACCCCACCCGAGGCGCTGCGCCGCTGGATGGACCTGTTCGGGGAGTGGATCGCGACCAAGAACGGCATGCTCGACACGCTGCTCGCCATGATCGAGTCCGGCGAGATCTCCCACGCCCGCACCCGCACCGAACTGCTCGCGGCCATCGACGAGATCCTCGACGCGGGCCGCGCCACCGGCGACCTGCGCACCGACGTCACCGCCGAGGACATCGCCGCCGCCCTCATCGGCATCTTCACCGTGGCCCATCCCCCGACCCACCCCACCCGAGCAGCCCGCCTCCTCGACATCCTCACCCACGGCCTCCGCCCGACCCCCTGACGGACCGAACCAACCCGCGCCGCTCCGTGTCCGCAGGCCGCTCCCGCGTCATGCTGTCCGGACAGGACGAGGACGGGAGGCACGCCGGTCGGATCGCTCAGGGCGCGGGTGACGGGAGGCAGTTCGCGAAGGTGGCGAAGTCGCGGGGCTGGGCGGCGGGGAGGGTGAGGAAGGCGGCCGGGGGGTGGGAGGCGAGGCGGCACATGTCGTAGCGGACGCAGGGGGGCGGGGTGGCGGGCGGGGTGGTGCGGTACTGGTGGGTGCCGACGAGCTGGCAGGAGTCGTAGCGGACGAGCGGCCCGGCGTCGGTGAGGGTGTAGCGGTGGGCGCGCAGGGCATCGGAGAAGGACCGGTACGCGTGCGCGGTGTCGTCGCAGTCGTTGAAGTGCACGGTGCCGCGGTTCCAGGCGCAGTCGATGACGACCACCGCGTCGTCGCGCAGCTCGAAGCGGATGTCCTCGGCGTGGAAGCGCTGCACCCCGTCGAAGTGGGCGGGGCGCGGAAAGCGGAAGAAGGCGCTCTCGTAACCGTAGTCGGGGTGCGGGGTGGGGCGGCGGCCGGTGACGATGTAGCTGCCGGAGCGGCAGGTCACGGAGCCGCCGTAGGGGAACTCCAGGAAGTTGCCCCACTCGTAGGTGACGTTCATGTCGGTGAACCAGTAGTTGAGGAACTGGTCCTGCTGCTTCACGTCGGTCGAGTGCAGCGACATCCCGGCGTACAGGAACGCCTTGCGGTAGGCGCCGCCGACCCGGCACGCCTCCCACCGCATCTCGGAGTTGGTGTTGCTCCCGTCGAGCGCGACGCCGTACTCCCACTCCCCCATCCACTCGCACTGCGAGAAGCGGTAGTTGGCCGCGCCGCCGGTGGAGTAGGAGTAGAAGAAGGAGGCGCCCGGGGTGCCGGAGGTGAAGCGCAGGCCCTCGAACGAGATGTTCTGCCAGGTGTCGTTGTTGCGGCACAGGTAGCTGCCGCCGTCGGGCCCTTCGACGGTCGGGGGCGCGAAGACGATCTCGCTGATCCGCAGCCCGGCGCCCACGTAGCGCAGCCCGTTCCTGCGGTGGGAGGGCGAGTCGGCGGCGAGCAGCGCACCGGGCCGGGTGACCCGGTACCGGCCGGGCGGCACCAGGATCACGGTGCGGCCGGTCCCGCCGGCGGCCCGCTTCTCGGCGTACGCGTAGGCCGCCTCGAACGCGGCGCTGTCGTCGGTGGTGCCGTCGCCCTTGGCGCCGAAGTCGGCCACCACGTCGGCGTACCCGGGGTGCTCCCGGGAGGCCGCCCCGGCCGCGGGCGCGTCCCACGCCCCGCTCGCCCAGGCCGCCGTGCCGGTCCCGGCCAGTGCCGCCGCCGCGCCCCCGTACAGCAGCCGCCTGCGGTTGACGGTGTCACGGTGCTCCCCGGCCATCCGGGCCCCCTCCCCCATCGGTCCCACCCACGATGCTAGGGGTACAAGGCCCGGCTTGCGGGGCTTTTCCCGGGATGTACGGCCCACCCCGCACCCCTCGTGAATCCGTGCACAAAGGGTGCGCCTACCATGGCTGCGTGCCGAAGCTGCCCGACATCGTGCGAAACCCGCTCGCCTTCATCGCCGCCCGGTGGACGCCCCGCCCCGCACTGGTGCGCCGCGCCGTGCTCGCGGCGCTGGTGATGTCCGTGGTGATCGTGATCACCGGTGGCGCGGTCCGGGTCACGGCCTCCGGCCTGGGCTGCCCGACCTGGCCGACGTGCAGCGGCGACAGCCTGCTCGGCACCCGCGAGATGGGCGTCCACCACGCCATCGAGATCAGCAACCGCATGCTGACGTACGTGCTGTGCGCCACCGTCGGCTGGGCGATCATCGCGATCCGCGCGCAGGCACCGCTGCGGCGCGGCCCGTACCGGCTGGCGTGGGCCCAGTTCTGGGTGGTCGTCTTCAACGCCGTGTGGGGCGGGCTGACGGTGCTCACCAAGCTCAACCCGTACGTCGTCTCCTTGCACTTCCTGCTGTCCGCGGCCCTGATCACCGTGGCGGCGCTCACCTGGCTGCGCATGCGCGAGGGCGACGCCTCGCCCCGCCCGCTGGTCGGCAAGCCGGTACGGCAGCTCGGGCAGCTGCTCACCGCCGCCTCCGCGGTCCTCATCGTGGTCGGCACCCTGGTCAGCGGGGCCGGCCCGCACCCCGGGGAGTCCAGCGGCGCGTACAAGGTGCGGCGGATCGACGTGGACTGGAAGACGATCGCGCAGCTGCACGCGGACTTCGCGTGGGTGGTGGTCGGCCTGACCGTCGCCCTGTGGTTCGTGCTGCGCGCCGTCGACGCGCCGGTCGGTCCCCAGCACCGCGTCCGCGACCTGTTCCTGGTGCTGATGGGGCAGGGCGTCATCGGCTACGTCCAGTACTTCACGCACCTGCCGGCGGCCCTGGTGGACCTGCACATGTTCGGGGCGTGCCTGGTGTGGATCGCGGTCCTGCGGGTGCTGCTCTCCTTCCGCGAGCGCCCCTTCGCCGAGCCCGGCGAGACGGTGCCCGCGGCCGCGCAGGCGCCGAAGTCGGCGGCGTCCGGCATCTCGGCGTGACCGGGGGCGGCAGTTCGGCGTGACCGCGCCCGGCATCGCGGCGTGACCGCACCCGGCAGTTCGGCCTGACCGGGGCGCCGCCCCCGGCGGCCCCTCACCCGAACGGGAACAGCCGCCGCGCGTTGCCCGCCGCCACCAGGGACGCCACATGGCAGCCGTCCGCGGCCGACCACTCCCCCGAGGCGACCCGCACCGCCACCGCCCGCCCCAGCTCCGCCAGGAACCCCTTCGCCGCCGTCACGGCCAGCTCCGGCAGCCCGCCCGCGCCGCTCGCGTAGAGCACCTTGCCGAAGGGGGTCCGCCCGAGCACCGCGGCCGGGTCCCGGCCGATGCCCACGTAGACGTGCGGGAGTTCGGCCGCGAGATCGGCGGCCGCCGCCTCATGGGGCCCGCCCGGCAGCAGGACGACCTCGGTACCCAGCCCCGCGGTGGCCCGCAGGAACTGCCCGGCGGCCGACGGCCCGCGCCCGCCGGCTCCGTACCGCATCAGCAGCGGCAGCCCGGTCGCCACGGCGTGCCACCGGATGTGCCGCAGCAGCACCGGGTGGTCGGGCCGGGCCCCCACCGTACGGGCGGACAGCCACGCCACCGCCGCCTGCCGCACCTCCGCCGGCCCGGGCGGCCCTGCGTCCGCGCCGCCCCCGTCGGGCCCGGCGGGACCGGCGGGCCCGTCCCCGCAGCAGGAGAAGCCCGCCGCGCCGACCGCGGCGCCGTGCACCGCCTCCGCGAGGTTCGCCAGGAACGCGCCGACCGAGCCGGAGGTGTCCGCGACCTGCTGGGCGAGCGGTTCGAGCCGCACCGTCTCCCGTACGGGCACGCCCGCGGCCGCCGCGAGGTCCTTCGGCGAGGTCAGCTCCGCGCACTCCCCGGTGTCCAGGACGTACGCCGCGATCCCGGCGCCGCGCAGCAGCCGCCGCGTCGCCTCGTAAGCACCCAGCTCGCGGCGCCGGGCGAGGTAGCGGGCCGGCGGACAGTGGGCCTCCAGCCCCAGCAGGGGCGGGCACCAGCGGCGCAGCGCGAAACCGGTGGGGCTGTCGAAGAGCGTGGTGCCCGGGGCGGCGGCACCCGGCAGCCGCGCCTCGAAGGAGCCGAGGCCCAGATCGCCCGGGTACACCCCGTGGCAGTGCGCGTCCACCAGGTGTGCCTGCGCCGCGCCGGCCATCGCCCGCACCCCGTCCCGTCCGACGTCCACGGACCCGACCAGGCCCCGGCCCCCGCACGCGCCGCCACCGGGGGCGGCCCGCACAGGGCCTAACGACCCGGGGGGTGATAGGGAGCGGACCCGTCGGACGGGCAGGCCACGGGCCCGGAGCGCCGCCGGACGGCGGAACACCCTGGGACAACCCGGCGCAGGGCCGTACGGGCAGGGGCGCCGTCAGCCGCCCGCGCGCCCGCCGAGCTGGATGCCGGCCATCCGGGACCACTCGTACGGCCCTGTCCGCACCTTCGCGGCCAGCTCCCCGTCGAACGCCTCGTGGACGGTCGCCCCCGACGCGTCCACGGCCCGCCGCGCCAGCTCGTACTCCGGCGCGACCAGGTCGCCCCACGCGCCGTCCTCGCCCACCAGCACGATGCGGGCACCGCGCTCGCCGAGGTACGCGATCTGCGCCTGTGTGCCGCCGTGGGCCCGCCCGAACGCCTGGATCTCCCTGGTCAGCCGCCGCACACGCCGCTCGGCCCGGGGGTCGTTGTCCACCTTGCTCTCAGCCATGCCCCCACCCTACTTACCGGTAACCCGGGTGCGGAAGGAGCCGGAAGGAGCAGGCCCGGCGGGGATCGGCCAAGGGGTCCGATCCCCGCCGGGCGGACCGGCCGGGCGACGGTTCCGCCGAACCATCGACCGGCCGGGGTCTGTCAGGCGCGCCGACTCAGCCCAGGCCCACCGAGAACACGTGCAGGTTCCCGTTGACCGGCAGCGTCACGCTCGCCACCTGCTTGCCGTCCGGCACCGCGAACGGCGTGGTGGCGAAGACGTACGCGGGCGCACCGTCGCCACCGGACTGGTTGCGGTGGTCGGTGGTGGCCACCACGGTGTTCCCCAGCACCGGCGTCGAGCCGCCGCCGGGCTTGACCCAGTCGCCGAAGGACAGGTCGGCCTGCGCCGTGCTGCCGTCGGTGAACGTCACCTGGGCGGTGGCCTGCTGGTCCCCGTTGGTCGCCGAGCCCACGAACAGCAGGCTGGTGGCGTCCTTGGCGCTGTCCCCGAGCCGGATGGTCTGGCCGTCGGCGACCGTGTTGTCCGGGCGCCCCACCGGCGCGTCGGGCCACACGAACGACGTCCCCGCCACCTGCACCCGGGCGCCGCCCTCCAGACCGGCCGCGGCCAGCGCCTCGCGGGAGTAGCTGCTGCCGCTGCCGTCGAGGTCCCCGGCGGCGTGGTCGCTGTCCGGTGTGGCGCCGGTGTTGTCGTAGTCCGCGGCCAGGCTGTCCTTCGCCGCCACCAGCACGATCGCGCTGAGCTGCACCGGATCGGCCCCGGCGCCCTTGCCGCGTACGGTCAGCGGCACCTCGTAGTAGCCGTCCGCGGTGCCCGCGGCCGCCGTGACCGCCAGTTTCACGGTGCCGGTGCCGGTCTTCCGGTCCAGCGCGACGGAGGTGGCGGCGGGGGTGACGCGCAGACCCTCGGGCGGAGACGCGCCGACCGAAAGGGAACCCTGGTGGCCGGCCAGCCTCTGCACATGGACGGTCAGGTCCGCGGCGGACCCGCCGGCCGCCACCACCGACTGGTTCGGAGTCGCGGTGGCGAGGAAGTCGCGCTCGCCGGTGCGGTAGGAGGGCGAGGCGTCGCCCGACGAGGCGGCCCAGTGCGTGTCGGGGGTGGTGGACAGGGTGAAGTCCAGCCTCCCGCCGCTGAAGACCACTGACGACGGCAGGTAGGTGCGCTCCCAGGAGTGCCCGTCGAGCGTGAGGTTACGGACGTAAGGCGCGTCGTCCGCCGCCTGGGGCGCGCGGATGTCCAGGTCCTTGGCCTTGCCCGGCAGGTCCAGCACCACGCGCTGGAACATCGGACTGTGCACGGTGAGGTCGGCCGTGCCCGGTGTCGCGGGGTACAGGCCGAGCGCCGCCCACACGTACCAGGAGGACTGCGCCCCCAGGTCGTCGTTGCCGGGCTCGCCGTCGGGCGTCGGGCTGAAGAGCGTGGTGGCGATCTCCCGCACCGTCTTCTGCGTCTTCCACGGCTGGCCGACCTGGTTGTAGACCCACGGCACACCGAAGTCGATCTCGTTGCCGGCCCACATGTAGGGCGCGTTGGGGCCCACGTTGAGCTGGGAGAAGAAGGTGTCGAGGCGGTCGGCGGCCGCGCTCTGGCCGCCCATCGAGGCGATCAGGCCCGCCATGTCCTGCGGGACCAGCCAGTTGTACTGGGCGGCGTTGCCCTCGTCGTAGCCCTCTTGGCCGAACTGGCCGTCCGAGGGGGTCTGGAAGCCGGTCTCGTCCGGGAAGCGGCCGTCTTCGCCGCGCGGTTCGAGGTAGCCGCTCGCCGGGTCGAGGATGTTCTGCCAGTTCTGGCCGCGCCGGGTGAAGGTCTTCGCCACGGTGTTCTGCCCGGCGGCCTTGGCGAGTTGCGCGATCGAGAAGTCGTCGATCGCCCACTCCAGGGTCTCCGAGGCGCCGACGTGCCCGTGGTCGCCCTTGGCGGCGTCGTCGTTGGGCGCGTAGCCGCGCGCGACGTACTCCTGGACGCCGGGCCGCTCCTGGTAGGCGCCCGGGGTGGAGTCCACCGTGGTCGCGCCCTTGACCAGGTACTTCAGCGCCGTCTTCAGGTCGAAGTCGCGCGCCCCGTACGCGTACAGGTTCGCGATCAGCGGCACCGAGTTGTCGCCGGTCATCTGGCCGGTGTACGCGTTCGCCAGCGGCCAGCGCGGCCACCAGCCGCCCTGCTCCGCGTCGTTGACCAGCGACTGGGCCATGTCACTGGCCTGCTGCGGGAAGAGCATCGCCTGCAGGGGCGCCAGCGAGCGGTAGGTGTCCCAGTCGGAGAAGTTCGTGTACTGGGCGTGGCCCTTGGCCAGGGTGCGCACCTTGCCGTCGAAGCCGATGTAGCGGCCGTCGGCGTCGTTGAAGGTGTTCGGGTGCATCAGCGAGTGGTAGAGCGCGGTGTAGAAGGTCTTCAGCTCGTCGGTGTCCTTGCCCGCGACCCGCACCTTGCCCAGCATCTGCGACCACGCGTCTCGGGTCTGCCGGTGCAGCGCGTCCAGGTCCCAGCCGGGCACCTCCGCGGCCATGTTGGCCTCCGCGCCGGCCACCGACACGTACGACATCGAGACCTTGGCCCGCACCGTGCGGCTGCCGCCGTCGCCGAAGGTCAGGTAGGCACCGGCACCGGCGGCGCTGGCCGAGTCGCCGCCCGCGGTCACCGTCTTGCCGTCCCAGGTGCCGTGCGCGGTGAAGGGCTGGTCGAAGGTGATCGCGTAGTAGACGGTGTACTCGTTGCCCTTGCCGCAGAAGTCGCCGGTGGTCGCCGAACCGGTGACCTCGCGGTCGCCGACCACCTGCACGTCCGCGCTCTTGTCGCCGTTGAGGCTGCCGCCTGCCTTGACCAGCAGCTGCGCGGCTGCGGAGCCCGCGGGGAAGGTGAAGGCCGCCAGGCCGGTCCGGGTCGACGCGGTCAGCTCGGCGCGCACGCCCGACGCGTCGAGGTTCACCGCGTAGTAGCCGGGCTCGGCCGTCTCGCCGGTGTGCGTGAAGTGCTCCGTGAGGTTCCACGGCGCGCTGCCGACGCTGCCGGTGATCGGCAGGATCGGCACGTCGCCGAAGGCCCGGCAGCCGACGGAGGCGTGGTCCAGGCTGAAGCCGCGGATCTGGTCGTCGTGGTACTGGTAGCCGGCGTACGAGCCGGAGGTGTCCGGCGAGAACTGCATCATCCCGAACGGCGTGGACGGCCCGGGGAAGTCGTTGATCTCGCCGACGGTGGAACCGCCGCGTCCGGTGCCGATGAGCGGGTCCACATAGCTCGCCGGATCGGACACCAGCGTGGACGCCGAGGCGGATGACAACGTTGTCTGATTGTTGGACAACGTTGTCACATTCGCCGAAGCCGTACCTGCGGCCACGAGCGTCGCCACCGCAGCGAGTGCTGCCGCGAACGTGCCACGCAGCATGCGCGGTCTTCTCACACGTACCTCCCCAAGGGCTCCCCGATGAGACCAGCACATCTTGGGGGCTGGCGACGCGCAAAGCAACAGTCCTGCCGGGACCGGCAGGTGAAGCCTCGTCAGCGTCCTGGGATGCCGCCGCGCGGGGGCGCCGGTGGCGGCAGCGCCCGCCGGCGCGATCCGTGGACGGTCGCCGAGAGCCCGCTCACCGGGGTGGCGCACCGCGAACGCCGTCGCGGCGTCCCCCAGGAGCGCTTCGGGTCCCTCGGCCCACCCCGGGCCGGGCGCCCGGCACCGGGACCTCGGCGGCGGGGCACGGGGAGGCCCCCGCCGGGACCGGGCCAAAGCTCCAGGGGCCTACCGGCGGGCGGGGATCTGCCAGAGGCGGGCTAGTGGAGGAAGGGGTCGATGGCGACGGCGACGAAGAGCAGCGTGGCGTAGGTGATGGACCAGTGGAAGAGCCGCATCTCCTTGAGCTTCGCGCCCATGACGCCGGCCTTGGCGCGGGCGTGCAGGCCGTGCGCCTCCTTCAGCCAGAACGCGCCGAGCAGGCCCGCGACCACCGGGTAGAACCAGGAGGTGTCGCCCAGCGGCCACCACAGGGTGAGCGAGGTGAGCACCATGACCCAGCTGTAGAGGACGATCTGCCGGGCGACCACCTGGTTGCCCGCGACGACCGGCAGCATCGGCACGCCGACCCGCGCGTAGTCGTCCTTGACCTTCATCGACAGCGGCCAGTAGTGCGGCGGGGTCCAGAAGAACAGGACCAGGAAGAGCACGAAGGGCGCCCAGCCGAGTTCGTTGCGCACGGCCGACCATCCGATGAACACCTGGAGGCAGCCCGCGACACCCCCCCACACGATGTTCTGCGCGGTACGGCGCTTGAGCCACAGCGTGTAGACGAAGACGTAGTACAGGATCGCGGCCAGCGACAGCGCCGCCGAGAGCGGGTTGACCAGCAGCGCGAACCACGCGGTGGACACCGCCGACAGCGCGACGCCGAAGACCAGCGCCTCGCGCGGCGAGACCATCCCCGTCACCAGCGGGCGCTGTTCGGTGCGGTGCATCAGCGCGTCGATGTCGCGGTCGATGTACATGTTCAGCGCGTTGGCGCCGCCCGCGGACAGGTAGCCGCCGACCACGGTCGCCACCACCCGCCACAGGCTGGGCACTCCGCCGGCTGCCAGGAACATCACCGGAACGGTCGTGATGAGCAGCAGTTCGATGATGCGCGGCTTGGTCAGCTCCACGAACGCCATGACCCGGGCGCGCGGCGGCCGGTGCCCGGAGTTCGCCGGTCCCGGGTCCGTCCCGATGACCCCGGCGGGTCGGGAATCGACGGCTGTCACGAACACCCCACGAGAGATGAGACCAGCAGGTCCCGGCTGCCTGCCGGCCGCGATGCGGCGGCGGACCACGGTCCCTGCGCGTACCACGCCACTCTAGACGTAGGGAACACCCGGCTTTCCGCCGGGGGTGCCCGCGCGGCCGGGCGTGTCCCGCGCGCTCCGGCCCCGCCCGGCCGCCACCGGGAACGGAGTTGTCCACAGAAGCAGCAGCGTGGTCGAAGGCTCGTACGGCTGCGGCGGTAGGCTCGACAACGTCGGGTAGGCACCAGTCACCGGCGCTTTTCAACTTTTGTGTGGAGAGGAGCCCTGACCCAGGGTGAGCAAGCAGCCGACGACCACAGACCTCGAGTGGACCGATCTGGACGAGCGGGCCGTGGACACCGCCCGCGTCCTGGCCATGGATGCCGTGCAGAAGGTCGGGAACGGCCATCCGGGCACGGCGATGAGCCTGGCCCCCGCGGCCTACCTGCTGTTCCAGAAGATCATGCGGCACGACCCGGCGAACGCGGACTGGACCGGCCGCGACCGCTTCGTGCTGTCCGCGGGCCACTCCAGCATGACCCTCTACACGCAGCTCTACCTCGCCGGTTACGGCCTGGAGCTGGCCGACCTGGAGGCCCTGCGCACCTGGGGCTCCAAGACCCCCGGCCACCCGGAGTACGGCCACACCCGCGGGGTGGAGACCACCACCGGCCCGCTCGGCCAGGGCGTGGCCAACGCGGTGGGCATGGCCATGGCCGCGCGGTACGAGCGGGGGCTGTTCGACCCGGACGCCGCGCCGGGCACCTCCCCCTTCGACCACACCGTCTGGGCGATCGCCGGCGACGGCTGCCTCCAGGAGGGCATCTCCGCCGAGGCGTCCTCGATGGCCGGCCACCAGAAGCTCGGCAACCTGGTGCTGCTGTGGGACGACAACCACATCTCCATCGAGGGCGACACCGAGACGGCCGTCTCCGAGGACACCGTCAAGCGGTACGAGGCGTACGGCTGGCACGTCCAGCGCGTGGCCCCGAAGGAGAACGGCGACCTCGACGTGCACGCGCTGCACGCCGCGCTGGTCGCGGCCAAGGCCGAGACGGAGCGGCCGTCGTTCGTCGCGGTCCGCTCGATCATCGGCTGGCCCGCGCCGAACAAGCAGAACACCGGCGCCGCGCACGGCTCGGCCCTCGGCGAGGACGAGGTGCGCGCCACCAAGGAGGTGCTGGGCTTTGACCCGGAGCAGCACTTCGAGGTGTCCGACGCGGTGATCACGCACACCCGCGCGGTCGGCGACCGCGGCCGGGACGCGCGGGCGCAGTGGGAGAAGTCGTTCGCCGCCTGGCGCACCGCGAACCCGCAGCGCGCCGAGCTGTTCGACCGCGTCGCCGCGGCCGAGCTGCCGGCGGGCTGGCAGGACCGGCTGCCGGAGTTCGAGGTCGGCGCCTCGCTGGCAACGCGTGCCGCCTCCGGCAAGGTCCTGGAGGCGCTGGGCGAGGTCATCCCCGAGCTGTGGGGCGGTTCCGCGGACCTCGCGGGGTCGAACAACACCACCATCGACAAGAACTCGTCGTTCCTCCCGGCCGGCAACCCGCTGCCGGGCGCCGACCCGTACGGCCGGACCGTGCACTTCGGTATCCGCGAGCACTCCATGGCCGCGGAGATGAACGGCATCACGCTGCACGGCAACACCCGTGTCTACGGCGGCACGTTCCTCGTCTTCTCCGACTACATGCGCAACGCGGTGCGGCTGTCCGCGCTGATGCACCTGCCGGTGACGTACGTATGGACGCACGACTCGATCGGTGTCGGCGAGGACGGCCCGACGCACCAGCCGGTCGAGCACCTGGCCTCGCTGCGCGCCATCCCGGGGCTGAACGTGGTGCGCCCCGCTGATGCCAACGAGACGGCGATCGCCTGGCGCGAGATCCAGCAGCGCTGGACGAAGGAGATCGGCAAGGGCGCCCCGCACGGCCTGGCGCTGACCCGGCAGGGCGTGCCGACCTACCCGGTGCACGAGGACACCGCCCGGGGCGGTTACGTGATGTTCGAGGCCGAGGGCGGCCCGGCGCAGGTGATCCTGATCGGCACCGGCTCCGAGGTGCAGCTCGCGGTGGGCGCGCGCGAGGAGCTCCAGGCCGCGGGCATCCCGACCCGGGTGGTCTCGATGCCGTGCGTGGAGTGGTTCGAGGAGCAGGACGAGGCGTACCGCGAGAGCGTGCTGCCGTCCTCGGTGAAGGCGCGGGTCGCGGTCGAGGCCGGGATCGCCCTCACCTGGTACCGGTACGTCGGGGACGCCGGCCGGATCGTCAGCATCGAGCACTACGGCGCCTCGGCCGACGGAAAGCTGCTCTTCCGCGAGTTCGGTTTCACCGCCGAGGCCGTCGCCGCCGCGGCCCGGGAATCTCTGGCCGCCGCAGACCGCTGACGCTGGTACACAACATTTCAGGAGATGCAGATCCCATGACAGACGCACTGAAGCGCCTCTCCGACGAAGGCGTCGCGATCTGGTTGGACGACCTGTCGCGCAAGCGCATCACGTCCGGCAACCTGGCCGAACTCATCGACCAGCAGCATGTGGTGGGTGTGACCACCAACCCGTCGATCTTCCAGAAGGCCATCTCCCAGGGCGACGGGTACGACGGACAGCTCAGGGACCTCGCCGTGCGCCGGCTGACCGTCGAGGAGGCGCTGCGGATGATCACCACCGCGGACGTCCGCGACGCGGCCGACATCCTGCGCCCGGTCTACGAGTCCAGCGACCACCAGGACGGCCGGGTCTCCATCGAGGTCGACCCGCGGCTGGCGCACAACACGGAGGCCACGGTCGCCGAGGCCAAGCAGCTGGCGTGGCTGGTGGACCGCCCGAACACGCTGATCAAGATCCCCGCGACCAAGGCGGGCCTGCCCGCGATCGCCCAGGTCATCGGCAAGGGCATCAGCGTCAACGTCACGCTGATCTTCTCGCTGGAGCGGTACCGCGCGGTGATGGACGCGTACCTGACCGGCCTGGAGACGGCCAAGGCGGCCGGCCTGGACCTGTCCGAGATCCACTCGGTCGCGTCGTTCTTCGTCTCCCGGGTGGACACCGAGATCGACAAGCGCCTGGAGAAGATCGGTTCGGACCAGGCGAAGGCGCTCAAGGGCAAGGCGGCCGTCGCCAACGCCCGGCTGGCCTACCAGGCGTACGAAGAGGTCTTCGGCTCCGACCGCTGGGCGGCGCTGGAGCGGGCGGGTGCGAACAAGCAGCGCCCGCTGTGGGCCTCCACCGGCGTGAAGGACCCGGCCTACCCCGACACCCTGTACGTCACGGAGCTGGTCGCGCCGAACACGGTGAACACCATGCCGGAGGCGACGCTCCAGGCGACCGCCGACCACGGCGAGGTCACCGGCGACACGGTGCGCGCCCACTACGCGCAGGCCCAGGCCGACATCGACGCGCTGGCCTCGGTCGGCGTGTCGTACGACGACGTGGTGCAGGTGCTGGAGGACGAGGGCGTGGAGAAGTTCGAGGCGGCCTGGAACGAACTGCTGGACTCCACCAAGGCCGAACTCGAGCGCCTCGCCCCTTCGGAGGCGTGAGGTGGCAACCGACGAGACGCAGACGGCCGGCAACCCGCTGCGCGACCCGCTGGACCGGCGGCTGCCGCGCATCGCGGGCCCGTCCGGCCTGGTGATCTTCGGGGTCACCGGCGACCTGTCCCGCAAGAAGCTGATGCCGGCGGTGTACGACCTGGCCAACCGCGGCCTGCTGCCGCCGGGCTTCGCTCTGGTCGGCTTCGCCCGCCGCCAGTGGGAGAACGAGGACTTCGCCCAGGAGGTGCACGACGCGGTCAAGGAGCACGCGCGCACCCCCTTCCGGGAGGAGGTCTGGCAGCAGCTCGCCGAGGGCTGCCGGTTCGTGCAGGGCGACTTCGACGACGACAAGGCGTTCGAGCAGCTCAAGTCCACCATCGAGGACCTGGACAAGGCGCGCGGCACCGGCGGCAACTTCGCCTTCTACCTGTCCGTGCCGCCGAAGTTCTTCCCGAACGTGGTGCAGCAGCTGAAGAAGCACGGCCTGTCGCAGGGCAGCGGCGACTCCTGGCGGCGCGCCGTCATCGAGAAGCCGTTCGGCCACGACCTGGCCAGCGCCCAGCAGCTCAACCAGATCGTGCACGACGTCTTCCCGCCCAACGAGGTCTTCCGGATCGACCACTACCTGGGCAAGGAGACCGTCCAGAACATCCTGGCGCTGCGCTTCGCCAACACGATGTACGAGCCGATCTGGAACCGGTCGTACGTCGACCACGTGCAGATCACCATGGCCGAGGACATCGGCATCGGCGGCCGCGCGGGGTACTACGACGGCATCGGCGCGGCGCGGGACGTCATCCAGAACCACCTGCTCCAGCTGCTGGCGCTGACCGCGATGGAGGAGCCCGGCTCCTTCCACCCGAAGGCGCTGACCGCGGAGAAGCTGAAGGTGCTCGGCGCGGTCGTGCTCCCGGACGACCTCGGCAAGTACACCGTGCGCGGCCAGTACGCGCACGCCTGGCAGGGCGGCGAGGAGGTGCTCGGGTACCTGGAGGAGGACGGCATCGACCCCAAGTCCAAGACCGACACCTATGCCGCGGTGAAGCTGGAGATCAACAACCGCCGCTGGGCGGGTGTGCCGTTCTACCTGCGCACCGGCAAGCGGCTCGGCCGCCGGGTCACCGAGATCGCGGTGGTCTTCAAGCGGGCCCCGTACCTGCCGTTCGAGTCCGGCGCCACCGAGGAGCTGGGCGAGAACGCGCTGGTCATCCGGGTGCAGCCGGACGAGGGTGTGACCGTGCGGTTCGGCTCGAAGGTGCCGGGCACCTCCACCGAGGTGCGGGACGTCACGATGGACTTCGCCTACGGCGAGTCGTTCACCGAGTCCAGCCCGGAGGCGTACGAGCGGCTCATCCTGGACGTGCTGCTCGGTGACGCGAACCTCTTCCCGCGGCACCAGGAAGTCGAGCTGTCCTGGACCATCCTCGACCCGATCGAGCAGCACTGGGACAAGCACGGCAAGCCGGCGCAGTACGCGTCCGGCACCTGGGGCCCGACCGAGGCGGACGAGATGCTCGCACAAGACGGCAGGAGCTGGCGCAGGCCATGAGAATCGATCTGACGGACACCACGTCCTCGAAGATCAACGCCGGGTTGATCGAGGCCCGGCGGGCGATCGGCACCCCCGCGGTCGGCATGGTGCTGACCCTGGTCATCGTCACCGACGAGGGCAGCGCCTATGACGCGCTGAAGGCCGCGCACGAGGCGTCCAAGGAGCACCCCTCCCGGATACTGGTCGTCATCAAGCGTCCGGGCCGCTCCCCGCGGGACCGGGCGCTGGCCCGGCTGGACGCGGAGGTCGTGGTCGGCGACGAGGCGGGCACCGGCGAGACCGTGGTGCTGCGCATGCACGGCGAGCTGGCCAACCACGCCGAGTCGGTGGTCCTGCCGCTGCTGCTGCCGGACGCCCCGGCGGTGTGCTGGTGGCCGGACAAGTCCCCGGAGAACGCCGCGGAGGACCCGCTGGGCCGGCTGGCGGCGCGCCGGATCACCGACTCGGCCGCGGCCGAGGACCCGGTCGGTTCGCTGGCGCTGCGGGCGAAGACGTACGTGCCCGGTGACACCGACCTGGCGTGGACCCGGATCACCCCGTGGCGTTCCATGCTGGCCGCCGCGCTCGACCAGAAGCACGGGAAGATCAGCAGTGCCGCGGTGGAGGGCGAGGCGTACAACCCCAGTGCCGAGCTGCTGGCCCTGTGGCTGGCGGACCGGCTCGGGGTGCCGGTGGAGCGGAAGGTCACCAACGGTCCGGGGCTGACCGCGGTGCGGCTGGTCACCTCCGACGGCGACATCTGCCTGGACCGTCCCGAGGGCGGGCTGGCCGAGCTGGCGGTGCCGGGTCAGCCCGACCGCCATGTGGCGCTCAAGCGGCGGGAGACCGCGGAGCTGATCGCCGAGGAGCTGCGCCGGCTGGACCCGGACGACATATACCGCGCCACCGTCAAGTTCGGCGTGCAGCACCTGCTGAACTCCGACGGTTCCGACGGCGCGGTCGCGGCGAACGGCTCCTCCCGGTCCGGCGGCCCCGCCGCGGACAAGCCGGTCGGCGCGGCCAAGGCCACCCCGGCCAAGAAGGCGGCGGCCGGGTCCGGCTCGGGCAAGGCGGCGGCGCAGAAGTGAGCACGCCGCAGGTGGTCGTCCACCGGGACAAGGAGCTGATGGCGCGGGCCGCCGCGGCCAGGCTGATCACGAAGATCGTGGACGCCCAGGCCGCCCGCGGCTCCGCCTCGGTGGTGCTCACCGGTGGGCGCAACGGAAACGGGCTGCTGGCCGCCCTCGCCGACTCCCCGGCGCGGGACGCCGTGGACTGGGCGCGGCTGGACCTGTGGTGGGGCGACGAGCGGTTCCTCCCCGAGGGGGACCCGGAGCGCAACTACACGCAGGCCCGTCAGGCGCTGCTGGACGCGGTGCCGCTCGACCCGGCGCGGGTGCACCCGATGGCGCCGTCCGACGGCGGCTACGAGTCCGACGTGGAGGCCGCCGCGGCGGCCTACGCGACGGAGCTGGCGGCCGCGGCCGGTCCGGAGGACCACACCCGGGTGCCGTCGTTCGACGTCCTCATGCTGGGCGTCGGCCCGGACACCCATGTGGCGTCGCTCTTCCCGGAGCACCCCGGCACCCGGGAGACCGTGCGCACCGTCATCGGGGTGCACGGCTCGCCCAAGCCGCCGCCGACCCGGATCTCGCTGACCTTCCCGGCGATCCGCTCGGCGCGGGAGGTGTGGCTGCTGGCCGCCGGTGAGGACAAGGCGGGTGCGGTCGCGCTCGCGCTGTCCGCGCCGGGCGAGATCCAGGCGCCCGCCTCGGGTGCCTACGGCCGGTCCCGCACGCTGTGGCTGCTGGACCGCGCGGCGGCCGCGAAGATCCCCGCGGAGCTGTATCCGGCGGCCTCGTCGTAGGGGCGCGGGGAGCAGGACGCGAAGGGCCCGGAACCGTTCGTCGGTTCCGGGCCCTTCGCGTGTGGGCTCAGCGGCCGCGCAGCTCGCGGTACTTCGCCACGAGCGCCTTCGTGGACGGGTCCAGGCCCGGCACGTCGGCGCCGTCGGTGAGTGCGGGCTCGACCCGCTTGGCGAGCACCTTGCCCAGCTCGACGCCCCACTGGTCGAAGGAGTCGATGTTCCACACCGCGCCCTGCACGAACACCTTGTGCTCGTAGAGCGCGATGAGCTGGCCGAGCACCGACGGGGTCAGCTCGGTGGCCAGGATGGTGCTGGTGGGGTGGTTGCCGCGGAACGTCTTGTGCGGCACCAGCTCCTCGGGCACCCCTTCGGCGCGCACCTCCTCGGGCGTCTTGCCGAACGCCAGCGCCTGCGTCTGCGCGAAGAAGTTCGCCATCAGCAGGTCGTGCTGCCCGGCGAGCGGGCCGAGTTCGGGCAGCGGCCGGGCGAAGCCGATGAAGTCGGCGGGCACCAGCTTGGTGCCTTGGTGCAGCAACTGGTAGTAGGCGTGCTGGCCGTTGGTGCCGGGCGTGCCCCACACCACCGGGCCGGTCTGCCAGTCCACCGGCTTGCCGTCGCGGTCCACGGACTTGCCGTTGGACTCCATGTCGAGCTGCTGGAGGTAGGCGGTGAAGCGGCTCAGGTAGTGGCTGTAGGGCAGCACCGCGTGCGATTGGGCGTCGTGGAACCCGCCGTACCAGACGCCGAGCAGGCCGAGCAGCAGCGGCACGTTGTGCTCGGGGGGCGCGGTCCTGAAGTGCTCGTCGACGAGGTGGAAGCCGGCCAGCATGCTGCGGAACGCCTCGGCGCCGATGGCGATCATCAGCGACAGGCCGATCGCGGAGTCGTAAGAGTAGCGGCCGCCGACCCAGTCCCAGAACTCGAACATGTTCTGCGTGTCGATGCCGAACTCGGCGACCTTCTCCGCGTTCGTGGACAGCGCCACGAAGTGCTTGGCCACCGCCTCCTCGCCGGCGCCGAGCTGTCCGAGCAGCCACTGCTTGGCGGAGGTGGCGTTGGTGATGGTCTCGATGGTGGTGAAGGTCTTGGAGGCGATGATGAACAGCGTCTCGGCCGCGTCCAGGTCGCGTACCGCCTCGTGCAGGTCGGCGCCGTCCACGTTGGAGACGAAACGGACCGTCAGGTCGCGGTCGGTGTAGGCGCGCAGCACCTCGTAGGCCATGGCGGGGCCGAGGTCGGAGCCGCCGATGCCGATGTTGACGATGTTCCTGATCCGCTTGCCGGTGTGGCCGGTCCACTCGCCGGAGCGGACCCGGTCGGAGAAGACCGTCATCTTGTAGAGCACGGCGTGCACGGCCGGCACCACGTTCTGCCCGTCGACCGCGATCGTCGCGGACTGCGGGGCGCGCAGCGCCGTGTGGAGCACCGCGCGGTTTTCGGTGACGTTGATCCGCTCACCGGCGAACATCGCGTCCCGCAGCTCGAACACCCCGGTGGCCGCGGCGAGTTCCCGCAGCAGCCGGAGCGTCTCGTCGGTGACGAGCTGCTTGGAGTAGTCCAGGTGGAGGTCGCCGACCTGGAGGGTGTAGCGGCTGCCCCGGTCGGGGTCGCGGTCGAACAGGTCCCGCAGATGGGTGCCGGACAGCTCCTCGCTGTGCTTGGCGAGCGCGTGCCACTCGGGGCGCTGGTCGAGCCGGGGCGTGCCCTGCGTGTTCGTTTCGGACATCAGTCCACTTCTCCTCGTCCTCGCTGCGACACCCAAACTAATTGATGCCGCCGCCGAACGAGATCCGGCACCCGGGTATGCCGCGCAACTGCCGTCGGGCGGCCGCGTCCCACCCGGGTGCCGCAGGTCAGAAGCCGCCGCGGTGGATGCGGCCGGCGTAGCGCTCCTCCAGTACGGCGTTGCGCTCGTGGCCGCCGGGGAGGTTCGCGGAGACGTAGACGGGCGCGTCGTGGCCCTCGGCGGTCAGCAGGCCGACGGCCTCGGCGACGACCATCTGCACCAGCAGCGCGGAGGTGATCGTGGACACCCCGCACAGGGCGCCGCCGGACGGCAGCGGCAGCAGCGCGTCGCCGGCCGGGGCGCAGTTGTCGAGCACGGCGTCGGCGATGTCGGCCAGCCGCCTGCCGCTGGCGTGCAGGGCGGGCACCGCGCGGGTGTGGGTGAGCGAGGTGAGCGCGACCAGCCGGTGGCCGGCCTCCTTGACGTGCAGCGCCATGTCCACGATCGAGTTGTTGACCCCGGAGTTGGAGACGATCACGAAGACGTCCTGCGGGCGCGGGGTGGCCAGGTCGTACAGCCGGCGGGCCAGGCCGGGCGAGCGCTCCAGCAGCGGGTCGGCGAGGACCGCGCGGTCCTCGCCGCCGCGCAGCACCAGGTCCGCGAGGCCGATCCGGTTGGTGGGGATCAGGCCGCCGGCCCGGCCGACCAGTTCCAGCACGGTGGCCTGGGAGTGGCCGGTGCCGAAGCCGTGGATCACCCCGTCGGCGGCGACGCTGTCGGCGAGCAGCCGGGCGGCGGCCGGTACGGACTCCCCGTTCGCGGCGATCGCGCGCTCCACCGCCGCGCGGCTCTCGTCGGCGAACGTCGCGGCGCTGATCTGTCCCTCGGCCATGCCCGGGTCCCTCCTGCGGAAGTGCTGCTGCTCGGACGACTGCGACCCGCGGTCCAGGCCCCGAACTTCTGGTTGATCGAACCAACCGCGTGATGACTTGATGAAACATTGAGCCACCGCCGGCCGTCAAGGCACCCTCACAGCAGGCCGCGGGCGAGCGCCGCCGCACCGGCGGAGCCGTCCGCCACCGGGAAGACCCGCAAGCCGTGGTCGGCCAGCCGCTCGGTCACCCGCGCCAGCAGCGGCCCGCCGGGCCCCAGCAGCCCGCCGGTCACCACCAGCGGCTCGCCCGGCCGCGGAGCGAGCGAGCGCACCGTCGCCGCGAGCAGCCCGGCCGCGGTGTCGAGCAGGCCCCGCGCCACCGCGTCGCCGCCCGCCGCCTCCTCGACCACGGCCGGGCTCAGCGCGCCCAGCCGGGCCGGCGCCTGCGCGTAGGCCCGCGTGACGACGAGTTCGCCCAGCAGATGGCGCGCCACCGGGTCGCTCGCCGGCCCCACCGCCAGGGCCCGCCGCAACTCCTCACCGCCGCCCGCACTCCCCTCACCGCCGCCCGCACTCCCCTCACCGCCGCCCGCACTCCCCTCACCGCCGCCCGCACTCCCCTCACCGCCGCCCGGGCTCCCCTCACCGCCTGCGGTGTCCCCCGCGCCGGCCGGCCCGCCCAGGAAGTGCGCCACCACCCGCGGCACCAGCGCCGTCCACGGGCCGCGGCCGTCCAGCGCCTCCAGCGCCGCCCGGGCCGCGCGGTTGCCCAGCCAGAACCCGCTGCCCTCGTCGCCGAGCAGCCAGCCGTGGCCGTCGGAGACCGCCGCACTGCGGCCCCCGGCCAGCCGCGCCGCGATCGCGCCGGTGCCCGCGATGAGCACCAGCCCGTCGGCGGGCGCCCCGGGCGCCGCCGCCAGCGCCACCTCGGTGTCGCCGCCGATGCCGACCGGCACCCCGGTGATCCCGTGCGCGGCCAGCGCGTCGCGCAGGCAGGACACGGCCAGCTCCGCCCCGCGCTCCGGCCCCGCCCCCGGCGCCGCGCCCGCGAACCCGCCGAACGCCGCGCCGACCCGGTCGCGCAGCTCGCCACCGTCCGCGCGCCACCGCGGGGCGGAGGCGGCCTCCGCGAGCGCCTCGCCCACGGCCGCGGCGAGGTGGCGGGTCAGGTCGCCGCGGCCGACGCTCAGCGCGTTGCCGGGCCCGCCGGTGCCCCGGCCCAGCACCCGGCCGCCGGGCCCGCCCTCGGCCAGGCACGCCCGGCTGCGGGTGCCGCCCGCGTCGATACCCACGACCAGGGGCGGCCGGCCCGCCGCCCCGGCGCCGCTGCCGCCGCTCACCGGGTGGCTGTAGATTTCCGTCATCACCACGCATCGTGGTTGAAGGATTCACCGGCGCACAACCCCGACGGGACGAGTCGTCATGATCACCGCACTGATCCGCACCGAACTCCCCCGGATGTCGGGGTCGCTGCGCAAGGTCGGCGAGCTGGTGCTCGCCGACCCGGCCGCGGCCACCCACGGCTCCGCGGCGGAGCTGGGGCGCCGCACCGGCACCTCGCAGGCGACGGTGACCCGCTTCTGCCGGGCGCTGGGCCTGGAGTCCTACCAGCAGTTGCTGATCGAGTTGGCGCAGGAGCAGGGGCGTACGGCTGCCGAGCCGCGCACGGCCCCGCTCGGCCCGCGGATCGGGCCGGACGACGACCTGGAGCAGGTCATCGGCGTGGTCGCCGAGGCCGATCTGCGGGCCCTGCGGCACACCGCCGAGCAACTGGACCGGGAGGCGCTGGAACGCGCCGCACAGGCCCTGGCACGGGCCCGCCGGATCGACGTCTACGGGGTCGGCGGCTCCGGCATCGTGGCCCACGAGACGCAGGCCCGGCTCTTCGGCATCGGCTGCGCCGCCCACGCCTGGACCGAGGTGCACGCCGCGGCGACCTCGGCGGCCCTGCTGACGCCCTCCGACGCCGTGGTGGCCGTCTCCCACTCCGGCGCCACCCGGGAGGTCCTGGAGCCGCTGCGGACGGCCGCGGAGCGGGGCGCGGCGACCGTGGCCGTCACCGGCGACCCGCGCTCGCCCATCGCGCAGGCCGCCGACGTCCGCCTGACGTCGTTCTCCGGCGAGACCAGCTTCCGGCGCGGCAACTTCGGCACCCGCCACTCGGTGCTGCTGATCGTGGACTGCCTGTACGCCCGCGTCGCGCAGCTCACCTACGAGCGGGCGACCGCGTCCATCGCGCTGACCGCGCACCTCGGAGCGACCCACAGCGCACGGAAAACCCCCGGCCGCCGGGCGGGCTCAGGAAGCTGAGCCGGCCCGGCGGCCGGGGGCGGGACGTGCGGGTCCGAGACGGACAGGAGCGGCCCGGGGGCTAGATCTCGCCCCGGAGCTTCGCCAGCGCCTCCGCGAGGATCGCCTCGCCGTCGGCGGCCGAGCGGCGCTCGCGTACGTACGCGAGGTGCGTCTTGTACGGCTCGGTGCGCGGCGGTGCCGGCGGGTTCTCCTCGTCCTGCCCGGCCGGGAAGCCGCAGCGCGGGCAGTCCCAGGTGTCCGGGATCTGCGCGTCGCTGGCGAAACTCGGCTGGGTCTCATGCCCGTTGGAGCACCAGAAGGAGATGCGCAGGCGCGGCGCGGACTCGCCGCGCTCGGCCTCTCCCATCGGCCCCGCTCCGACCCGACTGCCACGGATCGCGTTGCCACTTGCCACGGTCGTAACTCCCTGCGTGATGGTGCTGCGAGGTCGTCCACTTGACGGAGACCGGTTCGCCCCCGCACCTGGCGGGAAAGGGCACCGTATCCCAAGACGCGCGTCCATGATAAGTCGCGGACAAGTCGTCTTCACGACGCGGCGTCAATTCGCCTGGAACCGGCGGTAGTCGGACGGGCCTTATGCGCCACCCGCGCGAGTCGGACGGGCAGGAGCCGTGCGGCGGCGACTAGTTGTTCGTCTTCATCACGATGCCCAGGGCGACGATGCACGCGAACCACAGCAGGCCGATCACCACGGTGATCCGGTCGAGGTTGCGCTCGGCCACCGACGAACCGCCGACGGACGACTGCATGCCGCCGCCGAACATGTCCGACAGGCCGCCGCCCTTCCCCTTGTGCATGAGCACGAGCAGCAGGAGCAGCAGGCTGAAGATGATGAGGGCGATGGAGAACCCGATGACCACGGCTGGACCAACTCTCTCGGCTACATGACGGCACCACACGATTACGGCGCGGGGCCGGACGCGGTGCGATCACACCACTCCGGCCCCGACAGGGTACTTCACCGGACCCCTGACTTCACCGGTCCGTCACTGGTCGCGGAAGCGCACGATCCGCACGAACTCCTCCGGGTCCAGCGCGGCGCCGCCCACCAGGGCGCCGTCCACGTCCGGCTGGGCCATGATCGCGGCCACGTTGCCGGCCTTGACCGAGCCGCCGTACTGGATGCGGACGCCGTCGGCCAGCTCTTGGTCGTACAGCTCGGCGAGCCGGCCGCGGATCGCCCCGCAGACCTCCTGGGCGTCCTCGGGGGTGGCCACCTCGCCGGTGCCGATCGCCCACACCGGCTCGTAGGCGACGACGATCCGGGCCGCCTGGTCGGCGGGGACGTCCTTCAGGGCGCCGTCGAGCTGCGCGAGGGTGTGGGAGACCTGGTTGCCGGCCTTGCGGACGTCCAGGCCCTCGCCGACGCACAGGATCGGGGTCAGGCCGTGCGCGAAGGCGGCCTTCACCTTGGCGTTGACGACCTCCTCGTCCTCGCCGTGGTACTGGCGGCGCTCGGAGTGGCCGATCGCGACGTAGGAGCACTTCAGCTTGGACAGCATCGGCCCGGAGATCTCACCGGTGTACGCGCCGTGGTCGTGCGCGGACACGTCCTGCGCGCCGTACTTGATCCGCAGCCGGTCGCCGTCCACCAGGGTCTGCACGGAGCGCAGGTCGGTGAAGGGCACCAGGACGGCGACCTCGACCGCGTCGTGGTCCTTGTCGGTGAGGCCGAAAGCGAGCTTCTGGACGTGCGCGATGGCCTCGAGGTGGTTGAGGTTCATCTTCCAGTTGCCCGCCATCAGCGGGGTGCGGGTGCTCTGCTCACTCATCGGTCTTCAGTTCTCCAAAGCGGAAAGGCCGGGCAGGGTCTTGCCTTCGAGGTATTCCAGGCTGGCGCCGCCGCCGGTGGAAATATGGCCGAAAGCGTTCTCGTCGAAGCCGAGGATGCGGACGGCCGCGGCCGAGTCGCCGCCGCCGACCACGCTGAACGCGGGGCTGTCGACCAGCGCCTGCGCCACCGCGCGGGTGCCGTCGGCGAAGTCGGGGTGCTCGAAGACACCCATCGGGCCGTTCCAGAAGATCGTCGACGCGTCGGCGAGCTTGGCGGCGAACAGCTTGCGCGACTCCGGGCCGATGTCCAGGCCGATCACGTCGGCCGGGATGGCGTCCACCGGCGCGGTGACCGGGTCCGCGGGGGCCTTCGTCGCCAGGTCCGGGAAGCTGGTGGCGCCGACCACGTCGACCGGCAGCACGAACTCCACGCCCTTGGCCTTCGCCCGCTGGAGGTACTCGGTGACGACCGGCAGCTGGTCCTCCTGCAGCAGGCTCTTGCCGACCTCGTGGCCCTGGGCCTTGAGGAAGGTGAAGACCATGCCGCCGCCGACCAGGATGCGGTCGGCCTTCTCCAGCAGGTGGTCGATGACGCCGAGCTTGTCGGAGACCTTCGAGCCGCCGAGCACCACCGCGTACGGGCGGGAGACGTCCTCGGTGAGCTTCTTCAGCACCCCGACCTCGGTCGCGATCAGGCCGCCGGCCGCGTGCGGCAGCCGGGCCGGCAGGTCGTAGACCGAGGCGTGCTTGCGGTGCACCGCGCCGAAGCCGTCGCCCACGTACGTGTCGGCGAGGGCGGCGAGCTGGTCGGCGAAGGCGCCGCGCTCGGCGTCGTCCTTGCTGGTCTCGCCGGGGAAGAAGCGCAGGTTCTCCAGCAGCACCACGTCGCCGGCGGCGGCGCCCGCCAGCGCCTGCCGGGTCCGGTCGCCGACCGTGTCGGTACCGAAGAACACCTGGCCGCCCAGGAGTTCGGCGAGCCGGTCGCGGACCGGGGCGAGCGAGAACTTCGGGTCGGGCGCGCCCTTGGGGCGGCCCAGGTGCGAGGCGACGATCACCGTGGCGCCGGACTCGGCGAGCTTGGCGATGGTCGGCACGGCGGCCCGGATACGGCCGTCGTCGGTGATGGTCGCGCCGTCCAGCGGCACGTTGAGGTCGGCGCGGACGAACACCCGCTTGCCCTCGACCTGCCCCTCGGCGATCAGGTCGTCGATCGTCTTCATCTGTCGGGTCTCCTGTGAGTAGGTCCGGCACCTGACGCCACGCGAACAGGGCCCGGACGGCGCGTCATCGCGCTCGTCCGGACCCTGTCGCTCGCATCGCGGTGCGGTGGCT
Source organism: Actinacidiphila sp. bgisy145 (assembly GCF_057708125.1). NCBI lineage: Bacteria > Bacillati > Actinomycetota > Actinomycetes > Kitasatosporales > Streptomycetaceae > Actinacidiphila > Actinacidiphila sp. bgisy145. The sequence continues at coordinate 205,206 of NZ_JBYIRL010000005.1, read as the reverse complement.
GACGGAAACGGCTACGCGGCCGCGGTTCCGGCGTGCCTCAGAGCCGGCCGCCGACGAAGACCGCGAGGTCCACCAGGCGGTTGGAGTAGCCCCACTCGTTGTCGTACCAGCCGACGATCTTGACGGTCTTGCCGCCCTGCACCATGGTCAGCTTCGAGTCGAAGGTGCACGACGCCGGGGTGTTGACGATGTCCGAGGAGACGATCGGGTCCTCGGTGTACTCCAGCAGGCCCTTGAGCTGGCCCTCGGCGGCCTTCTGGAAGGCGGCGTTGACCTCGTCCTTGGTGACCTCGCGCTCCAGGTCCACCACCAGGTCGGTGACCGAGCCGGTCGGGACGGGCACGCGCATGGCCATGCCGTCCAGCTTGCCGGCCAGCTCCGGGATGACCAGCGCGGTGGCCTTGGCGGCACCCGTGGTGGTCGGGATGATGTTCTCCGCGGCGGCGCGGGCGCGGCGCAGGTCCTTGTGCGGGAAGTCCAGGATGCGCTGGTCGTTGGTGTACGCGTGCACCGTCGTCATCAGGCCCTTGACGATGCCGAAGTTCTCCAGCAGCACCTTCGCCATCGGCGCCACGCAGTTGGTGGTGCAGGAGGCGTTGGAGATGATGTGGTGCGCGGCCGGGTCGTACGCGTCCTGGTTGACGCCCATCACGATCGTGATGTCCTCGTCGGTGGCGGGCGCGGAGATGATGACCTTCTTGGCGCCGCCGGCCAGGTGCTTGCCCGCGTCCGCGGCCTTGGTGAAGATGCCGGTGGACTCGATCACGATGTCCACGCCCAGCTCGCCCCACTTGATGGCGGCGGGGTCGCGCTCGGCGAGCACCTTGATGGTGTGGCCGTCCACGGTGATCGTGTCGGCGGTGTGCGTGACCTCGGCCTTCAGGCGCCCGAGGATCGTGTCGTACTTCAGCAGGTGCGCCGTGGTGGCGGTGTCACCCAGGTCGTTGACAGCCACGATCTCGACGTCCGCACCCTGTTCCAGGATGGCGCGGAAGAAGTTACGACCGATGCGGCCAAAGCCGTTGATGCCTACCCGGATCGTCACGAACCGATCTCCTCGCTCAGTCGCCGGAGTCCCTCTCCGGCTGCGAAATATGGGATGTCCCCGACCACCCACGACCCTACCTCCCCGACGTGTACGAGGTGACATCGGCAAGCCACGTCGCGGCCACACCGCGGCAACACGCCGGGGCCGGGCGGCCGGAGCACCCGCGCCCGGGAGGAGGGACGGGACTCAGCCGACCATTTCCTCGGTGAGGTTCGCCTCGGTGCCGGGCATGCCCAGGTCGGACGCGCGCTTGTCGGCCATCGCCAGCAGCCGCCGGATGCGCCCGGCCACCGCGTCCTTCGTCAGCGGCGGCTCGGCCAGCGACCCCAGCTCCTCCAGCGACGCCTGCTTGTGGTCCATCCGCAGTCGGCCCGCGGCGGCGAGGTGCTCGGGCACGTCGTCCCCGAGGATCTCCAGCGCGCGCTGCACCCGGGCGCCGGCGGCGACCGCGGCCCGCGCGGACCTGCGCAGATTCGCGTCGTCGAAGTTCGCGAGCCGGTTCGCGGTCGCGCGCACCTCGCGCCGCATCCGGCGCTCCTCCCACGCCAGCACCGAGTCGTGGGCACCCAGCCGCGTCAACAGCGCGCCGATCGCGTCACCGTCACGGACGACGACGCGGTCCACGTTGCGCACCTCGCGGGCCTTCGCCGGGATCTGCAGCCGGCGCGCCGCGCCGACCAGTGCGAGCGCCGCCTCCGGCCCGGGGCAGGTCACCTCCAGAGAGGACGAGCGGCCGGGCTCGGTGAGCGAGCCGTGCGCCAGGAACGCGCCGCGCCAGGCCGCCTCCGCGTCGCAGGTCGCCCCGGAGACCACCTGCGGGGGCAGCCCGCGGATCGGGCGGCCGCGCCCGTCGACCAGCCCCGTCTGCCGGGCCAGCTGGTCGCCGCCGGCCACCACCCGCACGACGTACCGGCTGCCGCGGCGCAGCCCGCCCGGCGCCATCACCACCAGGTCCGAGGCGTGCCCGAAGATCTCCAGGATGTCCTTGCGCAGCCGGCGCGCCGCGATACCGGTGTCGAGCTCCGCCTCGATCACGATCCGGCCGCTCACCAGGTGCAGGCCGCCCGCGAAGCGCAGGATCGACGAGACCTCCGCCTTGCGGCAGCAGGTCCGGGTGACGGGGAGCCGGGAGATCTCGTCCTTCACCGCTGCCGTCATCGCCATGGGCCGATCCTTCCACGCATACGAAAAATCCGGTCATACGCGGCCGCCAACGACTCGGGGTCGTGCCGCGGCCCGTCGGGGGCGGCGACCCGGGCCAGTTCGACCGTAGCGCCCAACTTCTGGGCGGCCTGTTCCAGGCTGTCCCGATCGGGTACGGCGGCTTCGTCGGCGAGAACCACGTCGATGGTGAGTTTAGGGGCGTGTCGGCCCAAAACCTCCAAGTGACGCTGCGGAGAAAAACCTTCGGTCTCTCCCGGCTGCGGCGCGAGGTTGAGCGTGAGCACCCGCCTGGCCCTGGTCTGCGCCAGCGCGTCGGCCAACTCCGGTACCAGCAGGTGCGGAATGACCGAGGAGAACCACGAACCCGGGCCGAGCACCACCCAGTCGGCGTCCATCACCGCCTGCACCGCCTCCGGCACCGCCGGCGGGTCGGCCGGCACCAGCTGCACCTGCTGCACCTCGCCGGGCGTCAGCGCGACCGTGGCCTGCCCGCGTACGGTCGAGACGGTGTCGGGCCGCGCCGGGTCGTGGCCGCGGACGATCGCCTCCAGCTCCAGCGGCACCGCCGACATCGGCAGCACCCGGCCGTGCGCGCCCAGCAGCCGTCCCACCCACTCCAGGGCGGCCACCTCGTCCTTCAACTGCTCCCACAGCGCGACGATCAGCAGGTTGCCCACCGCGTGCCCGTGCAGGTCCCCGCCGCTGACGAAGCGGTGCTGGAGCACCCGCGACCAGGTCTGCCCCCACTCGTCGTCGCCGCACAGCGCGGCCAGCGCCTTGCGCAGGTCGCCTGGGGGCAGCACGCCCATCTCCGCGCGCAGCCGCCCGCTGGAACCGCCGTCGTCGGCGACCGTGACCACCGCGGTGAGGTCGCCGGTGATCCGGCGCAGCGCGGCCAGGGAGGCGGACAGGCCGTGGCCGCCGCCCAGGGCGACCACCTTCGGCGGTACCCCGGACCGGCGGCCCGGCGCGGCGTCCTTGCCGCCGCGGCGCCGCCGCCTACCCGTCATGATCACTCGCGCCCCATGTCCCTGTGCACGGTCACCGTCTCCACTCCGTCCGCCGCCAGCCGCGCCGCGAGCCGTTCCGACATCGCCACGCTGCGGTGCTTGCCGCCGGTACACCCGACGGCGATGGTCACATAGCGCTTGCCCTCGCGCCGGTAGCCCGCCGCGATGATGTGCAGCAGCTCGGCGTACCGGTCGAGGAACTCCTTGGCGCCGGGCTGGTTGAACACGTACGTGGCGACCTCGTCGTTGAGCCCGGTGAAGGGCCGCAGCTCCGGCACCCAGTGCGGGTTGGGCAGGAAGCGGCAGTCCACCACCAGGTCGGCGTCGACGGGCAGCCCGTACTTGTAACCGAACGACATGACGGTGGCCCGGAGTTCCGGCTCCTCCTCACCGGCGAACTGCGCGTCGAGTTTGGCGCGCAGTTCGTGCACGTTGAGACTGGAGGTGTCGATCACCAGGTCGGCGTCGCCGCGCAGTTCGCGCAGCAGGTCGCGCTCGGCCGCGATGCCGTCCACGATCCGGCCGGCGCCCTGGAGCGGGTGCGGGCGGCGCACCGACTCGAAGCGGCGCACCAGCGCGTCGTCGGACGCCTCCAGGAAGATCACCCGGCGCTTGACGCCCTTGGTGGCGAGGTCGGCGAGCGACTCGCGCAGGTTGTCGAAGAACTGGCGGCCGCGGACGTCGACCACCACGGCGATCCGCGCCACGTTCCCCTGGGAGCGGGCGCCGAGGTCGACCATGGTGGGGATGAGGGCGGGCGGCAGGTTGTCCACGACGAACCAGCCGAGGTCCTCCAGGCACTTGGCCGCGGTGCTGCGGCCGGCCCCGGACATGCCGGAGATGATCACGAGTTCGGGGATGGCCGCGCCGGACTCCCCGCCGGCCCCGGCCTCGCCGGGGGCGCTGCCGGGCTGGTCGGTGCCGTGGTCGCTGCGGTGCGCTTCGATGGTGCGGTCCCCGTCGGTGGTGCGGACGTCGTCGATCGTACGGTTGTCATCGGTGCCGTCGGTATCGCCGGTGCCGCCGGTGCGGTCGGTGCGGTCATGGGTACGGCCGCCAGGCGCGCCCTGGTCATGGGCGTGTCCGCCGGCCCGTTCGTCGGCGGCGGCCGCGTCCGGCAGCCCGGTCCTCGGTTCTTCCTGGTCGCTCATCTGCTCTTCCCCCGATGGTCGGACGGTTCTTCCACGGGCCCGGCGGGCCGTACGTCGCTGTCCTCGATGATCTCGCCGGTCGCCGTGTTCACCGCGGGCCCGCCGGGCGCGGCGGCGGCCAGCGTGGCGACGACCGTCTCGGCCGTGACGCGGCCGATCCCCGGCACCTCGCAGATCTCCGCCACGGTCGCCGCCCGCAGCCGCTTCAGCGAGCCGAAGTGCTTGAGCAGGGCCTGCCTGCGGGTGGCGCCGAGCCCGGGCACGGTGTCCAGGGCGCCGGCCTTCATCGACTTGGAGCGCTTGCTGCGCTGGTAGGCGATGGCGAAGCGGTGCGCCTCGTCGCGCACCCGCTGGAGCAGGTACAGGCCCTCGCTGGTGCGCGGCAGGATCACCGGGTCGTCCTCGCCCGGCAGCCACACCTCCTCCAGCCGCTTGGCCAGCCCGCAGACCGCCACGTCGTCTATGCCGAGCTCGGCCAGGGCCCGGCTCGCGGCGGCGACCTGCGGCCGGCCGCCGTCGACCACGACCAGCTGCGGCGGATAGGCGAACTTGCGGGGGCGGCCGGTGTCCGGGTCGATCGGCCCGTCGACCGGCCCCGAGCCGCCCTCGTCCGCGGCCTCGGCGCCCTCGAACGCCGGCCCGTCCCCCAGCGGCCCGCCCCCGGCCGCCGCGGCGGCCGGTCCGTCCTCCTCATGCTCCTCCCACTCGCTGGTGCGCTGCTTCTCCTGGAGGTAGCGGCGGAACCGGCGGGTGATCACCTCGTGCATGGACCGGACGTCGTCCTGCCCGGCGAACGTCTTGATCTGGAAGCGGCGGTACTCGCTCTTGCGGGCGAGGCCGTCCTCGAAGACCACCATGGACGCGACCACGTCGTCGCCCTGGAGGTGGCTGATGTCGTAGCACTCGATCCGCAGCGGCGCGGTGTCGAGGTCAAGGGCGGTGGCGATCTCCTCCAGTGCGCGGGAGCGGGTGGTCAGGTCCGAGGCGCGCTTGGTCTTGTGCAGGGCCAGCGCCTGCTGCGCGTTGCGCTGCACGGTGGCCATCAGGTCCTTCTTGTCGCCGCGCTGCGGCACCCGCAGGCTGACGTGCGAGCCGCGCCGCTCGGCCAGCCACTGCGCCACCGGCTCGGTCGGCTCGGGCAGCGCGGGGACCAGCACCTCCTTGGGTACGCCGCCGCTGCCGCCGGACTGCTCGGCGTCGCCCAGCTCGTCGCCGTACAGCTGCTGGAGCGCGTGCTCGACCAGGCCCGCGGTGTCGACCGCCTCGACCTTGTCGGTGACCCAGCCGCGCTGCCCGCGCACCCGGCCGCCGCGGACGTGGAAGATCTGTACGGCCGCTTCGAGTTCGTCCTCGGCGACGGCGATCAGGTCGGCGTCGGTGGCGTCGGCGAGCACCACCGCGTTCTTCTCCATGGCGCGGCGCAGCGCCTCGATGTCGTCGCGCAGCCGGGCCGCCTGCTCGTACTCCATGGCGGCGGCCGCGTCCTTCATGCGCTGCTCCAGCCGGCGCAGGTAGGTGCCGGTGTGGCCGGCCATGAAGTCGCTGAACTCCTCGGCGAGTTCGCGGTGGTCCTGCGGGCTGATCCGGCCGACGCAGGGCGCGGAGCACTTGCCGATGTAGCCGAGCAGGCAGGGCCGGCCGATCTGCGCGGAGCGCTTGAACACCCCGGCGGAGCAGGTGCGGACCGGGAAGACCCGCAGCAGCAGGTCGACGGTCTCGCGGATCGCCCAGGCGTGGGCGTACGGCCCGAAGTAGCGCACGCCCCTGCGCTTGGGCCCGCGCATCACCTGGACCCGCGGGAACTCCTCGTTCATCGTCACCGCGAGCGAGGGGTAGCTCTTGTCGTCGCGGTACTTGACGTTGAACCGCGGGTCGAACTCCTTGATCCAGGAGTACTCCAGCTGGAGCGCCTCGACCTCGGTGGAGACCACCGTCCACTCCACGGAGGCAGCGGTGGTGACCATGGTGGCCGTGCGGTGGTGCAGGTGGGTGATGTCCTGGAAGTACGACGACAGGCGCTGGCGCAGGCTTTTCGCCTTGCCGACGTAGATCACCCGGCGGTGCTCGTCCCGGAACTTGTAGACCCCTGGGGAGTCGGGGATCTCGCCCGGCTTCGGTCGGTAGCTGCTGGGGTCTGCCATGCCTTCCACCCTACTGTCGGGGCCTGACGGTCCCGGGACGATCCGGACGCGTGGGGAGGTCAGGCCCCGGGGCCTGCGGTCAGGCGGCCGCCGGCCGCCTTGACGTCGACGGCCGGCAGGGCCTTGTCGGCCGGGCCGCGCACCACGGCGCCGGTCTCGGCGTTGAACTCGCTGCCGTGGCAGGGGCAGGACGCGGTGGTGCCGTCCACCGTGTCGAGCACGCAGCCCTGGTGGGTGCAGACCGCGCTGAACGCCTTGAAGGTGCCCTTGCTCGGCTGCGACACCAGCACCTTGTCCTCGCGGTAGAGCTTGGCGCCGCCGACCGGCACCGCGGTGGCGGCGCCGAGGTCCACCTGCTTGGTCGGCCCGTCCGCGGAGTCGCTCTTCTTGCCGCCGCAGGCGCTGAGGCCGACCTCGGCGGCGCCGACGGCGCCAGCCAGGGCCGCGCCGCGGAGAACGGTCCTGCGGGTGGCGGGCAGTTCGGTGGACATGGGGTGCTCCAGGTGCGGGATGTGGCCGGTCTTGCGGTCGGTACCTTACGGCCCGCCGCCGGGCGCCCACGCCACGGCATGCCGTGCGCGCCCGACCGGGTCCATCCGCCGGTGGTCCTACGCCTTGGCGGCCCGTTTGCGGGGCGCCGCGGTCTTCTTGGCGGCGGTGGTCTTCGCCGCCGCTGTCTTCGCCGCGGCGGTCTTCTTCGCCGGGGCGCGCTTGCGCGGCGCCGGCACGGCCGCGTCGCTGACCGCTTCCGGGCTGAGGATGTCCCGCAGGAACTTGCCGGTGTGGCTGGCCGGGACGCCCGCGATCTGCTCCGGGGTGCCCTCGGCGACCACCAGCCCGCCGCCGCTGCCGCCCTCGGGGCCCATGTCCACCACCCAGTCGGCGGTCTTGATCACATCGAGGTTGTGCTCGATGACGATCACGGTGTTGCCCTTGTCGACCAGCCCGGAGAGCACCTTGATCAGCTTGCTGATGTCCTCGAAGTGCAGGCCGGTGGTCGGCTCGTCGAGGACGTAGACGGTGCTGCCGGTGGCGCGCCGCTGCAACTCGGAGGCGAGCTTGACCCGTTGGGCCTCGCCGCCGGAGAGTGTCGGCGCGGGCTGGCCGAGCCGGACGTATCCGAGGCCGACTTCGTTGAGGGTGCGCAGGTGGCGGGCGATGGCGGGCACCGCCTCGAAGAAGTCGAGCGCCTCCTCGATCGGCATGTCCAGCACCTCGGCGATGGACTTGCCCTTGTAGTGCACCTCGAGGGTCTCCCGGTTGTAGCGCGCACCGTGGCAGACCTCGCACGGTACGTACACGTCCGGGAGGAAGTTCATCTCGATCTTGATGGTGCCGTCGCCCGAGCAGTTCTCGCAGCGGCCGCCCTTGACGTTGAAGGAGAAGCGGCCGGGCAGATAGCCGCGGACCTTCGCCTCCATCGTCTCGGCGAAGAGCTTGCGGACGTTGTCGAAGACGCCGGTGTACGTGGCCGGGTTGGACCGCGGGGTGCGGCCGATCGGCGACTGGTCGACGTGCACCACCTTGTCCACCAGGTCGTCGCCGTCCACCCGGGTGTGGCGGCCGGGGACGCTGCGCGCGCCGTTCAGCTCGCGGGCGAGGTGGGTGTACAGGATGTCGTTGACCAGGGTGGACTTGCCGGAGCCGGAGACGCCGGTGACCGCGGTGAGCACGCCCAGCGGGAAGGACACGTCGATGTCCTGGAGGTTGTGCTCGCGGGCGCCGTGCACGGTCAGCCGCCGGGAGCGGTCGATCGGGCGGCGCAGCTCCGGGGTCGGGATGGAGCGCTTGCCGGAGAGGTACTGGCCGGTCAGCGACTCGTCGTTGGCCAGCAGCTCCTTCAGGGAGCCGGAGTGGACGACCTTGCCGCCGTGCTCGCCGGCGCCGGGGCCGATGTCCACCACCCAGTCGGCGGTCTTGATGGTGTCCTCGTCGTGCTCGACGACGATCAGGGTGTTGCCCAGGTCGCGCAGCCGGACCAGGGTCTCGATCAGCCGGTGGTTGTCGCGCTGGTGCAGGCCGATGGACGGCTCGTCCAGGACGTAGAGCACGCCGACCAGGCCGGAGCCGATCTGGGTGGCCAGCCTGATCCGCTGGGCCTCGCCGCCGGACAGGGTGCCCGCGGCGCGGTTGAGCGAGAGGTAGTCCAGGCCGACGTCGACCAGGAAGCGCAGCCGCTCGTTGACCTCCTTGAGGACGCGCTCGGCGATCTTCCGGTCCCGGGCGGCGAGCTTCATCCCGGCCAGGAATTCGGCGCAGTCGCTGATCGACATCGCGGCGACGTCGGCGATCGACTTGTCCTGCACGGTGACGGCCAGCACGATCGGCTTCAGCCGCCGGCCCTGGCAGGTGGGGCAGGGCACCGCCCGCATGTACCCCTCGAAGCGCTCGCGGCTGGAGTCGCTCTCCGACTCGTTGTGCCGGCGGCGAACGTAGGGGATCACGCCCTCGAAGTGCGTGGTGTAGGAGCGCTCGCGGCCGAAGCGGGTCTTGTACGCCACCCGGACCTCGGACTTGTGCCCGTGGAGCAGCGCCTTCTTGGCGCGGGCGGGCAGCCCGGCGTACGGGATGTCGGTGCGGAAGCCGAGCTCCTCGGCGAGGCTCTGCACCAGCTTGTCGAAGTACCCCTTGGACATGCCGCCGGACCAGGGCGACAGGGCGCCCTCGTCGAGCGACTTCTGGTCGTCGGGGACGATCAGCTCGGGGTCGATCTCCATCCGGGAGCCGATGCCGGTGCAGTCCGGGCAGGCGCCGAAGGGCGAGTTGAAGGAGAAGGAGCGCGGCTCCAGCTCCTCGAACGACAGGTCGTCGTACGGGCAGTAGAGGTGCTCGGAGAACATCCGCTCGCGCTGCGGGTCGTCCTCGGGCAGGTCGACGAAGTCGAGGACGACCATGCCGCCGGACAGTCCCAGCGCGGTCTCCACGGAGTCGGTGAGGCGGCGCTTGGCGCTGTCCTTGACGGTGAGGCGGTCCACGACCACCTCGACGGTGTGCTTCTCCTGCTTCTTCAGCTTCGGCGGGTCGGTGAGCTGGATGGTGGCGCCGTCGACCCGGGCCCGGCTGTAGCCCTTGGTCTGGAGGTCGGAGAAGAGCTCGACGAACTCGCCCTTGCGCTCGCGCACCAGCGGGGAGAGCACCTGGAAGCGGCTGCCCTCCTCCAGCTCCAGCACCCGGTCCACGATCGCCTGCGGGGACTGCCGCGCGATCGGGCGGCCGCACTGCGGGCAGTGCGGCTTGCCGATCCGGGCGAAGAGCAGCCGGAGGTAGTCGTAGACCTCGGTGATGGTGCCGACGGTCGAGCGGGGGTTTCGGGAGGTGGACTTCTGGTCGATCGAGACGGCCGGCGACAGGCCCTCGATGAAGTCCACGTCGGGCTTGTCCATCTGCCCGAGGAACTGCCTGGCGTAGGACGAGAGCGACTCGACGTACCGGCGCTGGCCCTCCGCGAAGATGGTGTCGAAAGCGAGCGAGGACTTCCCGGAACCGGACAGGCCGGTGAAGACGATCAGCGAGTCCCGGGGCAGGTCCAGCGAGACGTTCCGGAGATTGTGCTCGCGAGCGCCGCGGACGGTGAGTCGGTCGGCCACGCCAGTGCACCTTTCCGTAGGAGGGGTGATGAACAGTCTGCTACCCCCCGAAAAGCGTAAACGGGGAGCGGCCGGCTTTTCTTCCAGTCGGACCTCTTGCCGGCCCTGGCGCCGCCGTCGGTACCGGCCGCGGCGACATCTACGACCCTATAGCACGTGCATTCGATTTCCGGGCTTCCGCTACCCGTTTCACCCGATCGTGTGGCGCCCGCGGCCCCGTTGCCGCAGGCCCTACGCTGGTGCCCATGGCGTATACGGGAGAGGTCACGGTCGGCGGCAAGCCCGACGTGCACGAACTGGAAGACCTGATCATCACGAAGATCGCGGTCGGCCCCATGAACAACAACGCGTACCTGCTGCGCAGCCGGGCCACCGGCGAGCAGCTGCTCATCGACGCGGCCGACGACGCGGGGGCCCTGCTGGAGGCCGTCGGCTCCGATGGTCTCACCTCCGTGGTCACCACCCACCAGCACGGCGACCACTGGCAGGCGCTCCAGGACGTGGTGACGGCCACCGGCGCGGCCACGTACGCCGGGCGCGAGGACGCCCCGGGCATCCCCGTCCCCACCGGCACCCTGCTCGACGACGGCGACACCATCCCGCTGGGCCCGCTGCGCCTGACCGTCCGGCACCTGGTGGGCCACACCCCCGGCAGCATCGCGGTGATCTACGACGACCCGCACGGCCACCCGCACGTGTTCACCGGCGACTGCCTGTTCCCCGGCGGCGTGGGCAACACGCACGACGACCCGGCCGCCTTCACCAGCCTGCTGGACGGAGTGTCGGCGAAGCTCTTCGACGCGCTCCCGGACGAGACCTGGGTCTACCCCGGCCACGGCAGCGACACGACCATCGGCGCCGAGCGCCCGCACCTCGCGGAGTGGCGCGAGCGCGGCTGGTAGGCAGCGCCGGTCACCCTCATCGCGGCCGGGGCCCCGTCAGGTACGGGCCCCGGCCGCGCCGCTCAGCGCCCCCGGCGCATCCGCGCGCCGATCTCGCCCTCGTCCGTCTCCCACCAGGGGCGGGTGGTCGCCGGCACCTCGGCCGCCGCCGCGGCCACGGGAGCGGCGGAGGCAGCGGCACCAGTGGGAGGGGCCGCCTGCGGGATCTCGGGCGCCGCCACGGGCGCGGGCGCGGTCCGCGCGGCCTCGCGGTCCAGGGCCGCGTCGAGCGCCGCGGTCCGGTCCCGCTCGGCCCGCCACCACTCCAGGAACACCAGCAGCAGGAACGGCAGCCCGACGAGTTCGGCCAGCGCCAGCATGAGGCCGCCGCCGAGCATCTGGTCCCGCCGCACCGACGGCCCCCAGTCGCGGCCGTGCGCGTGGTACCAGTTCCCGGCCACGAGGGTGCCGCTGGTCATCACGACGATCCCCGGCACCGAGTCGAAGAGCCCGTCGAGGAAGACCAGCAGCGCGCGCACCGGGTGGCTGCACCAGCGCGGCAGCATCTCCTGGCGGCTGAGCATCGGCAGCACGAACAGGCAGCCGGTGAGCAGCAGTTGCAGGTGCATCAGCTGCCGTACCGCGTCGTTCGCCAGCGAGTGCGCGAAGTACGGCGTGAAGTAGATGGTCAGTTCGGAGACGAGCACCAGCACCGAGCTGATCAGCGGGTAGGTCAGCGCGCGCACCGGGCGGGAGGAGAACGCGCGGTGCAGCCGCCCGCCGGGGGCGGCCAGGCCGATCGGGTCGCCGAGCGCGAGGCCGAGCGGCGCGAACAGGTCGAGCAGGATGTTCTGCACCGCGGCCGGCCAGAACAGCACCCGGTTGTAGACCGCCAGCGCCGACATGGTCGCGAAGACCACGGTGCCCAGGCCGAAGACGTAGAACAGCGCGGCCCGCCACAGCGGCCAGCGGCCGCCGGACGCGAGCCTGCGCCGTACGCCGTAGCCGTATGCCAGGGCGAGCAGGAGGACGGCGGCCAGCGCGACGCCGTCGAGGTGCCAGGTGCCCAGGAAGCGGCTCCCGGTCAGCTCGGGCAGTGCCTGGAAGCCGGGTGCGGCTGCCGTGGTCGCCACATCTGCGCCTTTCGCGGGGTCCGGGACCGACGCTGACACGCTAGTCCCCGGCCGGACGCGGCCCGACGCAGGGGGGCGGGTGCGGGCGGCTGTGTCGCGGCTTCCGTAGCGCTCCCCGGGGGCTGCGGCACGGGCCCGTCAGAGGTCCGGGCCGCGTTCGCGGACCTGCCGGCCCGTCTCCCGTCCGCCCTGGTCAGCGCCACTGTCGACGGGACCCTGACGGGACTGCTCCCCCACGGTCGGCGCCCCCGCCGGGACCCCTCGGCGGCCGGCGAGCAGGCTCGTGGCGGTCGTCACCGCGAGCACCGCCAGGATCACCCCCAGGGAGACGGGGACGGAGATCTGCGGCACGTGCGCCCCGGTTTCGTGCAGGGCGTGCAGCAGCAGCTTGACGCCGATGAAGCCCAGGATCACCGACAGCCCGTACGACAGGTGCACCAGGCGCCCCAGCAGCCCGCCGATGAGGAAGTACAGCTGGCGCAGGCCCATGAGCGCGAAGGCGTTGGCGGTGAAGACGATGTACGGGTCCTGGGTGAGGCCGAAGATCGCCGGGATCGAGTCGAGCGCGAAGAGCACGTCGGTGCTGCCGATGGCGAGCATCACCACGAGCATCGGGGTCATCAGCCGCTGCCCGTTCTCGGTGACGAACAGCAGCGTGCCGTGGTAGCGGCTGGTCGACGGGACGCGCCTGCGCACCGCCCTGAGCAGCTTGTTCTCCTCGAACTCCCCCTCACCCGCGGGCGGTCCCGCGATCGCCTCCCGGACCAGCTTCCAGGCGGTCCACACCAGGAAGGCGCCGAAGACGAAGAACACCCAGGAGAAGGCGGCCACGATCGTCGCGCCCGCCGCGATGAACACCGCGCGCAGCAGCAGCGCGATGAGCACGCCGACCAGCAGGACCCGCTGCTGGTAGGGCGAGGGCACCGAGAACCTCGCCATGATCAGCACGAAGACGAAGAGGTTGTCGACGCTGAGCGCCTTCTCGGTGACGTAGCCGGCCAGGAACTCCCCGGCCGGGGCGGCGCCGCCGAGGAGCAGCAGCCCGACGCCGAACAGCGCGGCGAGCACGACCCAGACCGCGGTCCAGACCCCGGCCTCGCGGACGGACACGTCATGGGGGGTGCGGCCGATGAGGAAGTCGGCGCCGATGAGGGCGATCAGCCCGGCGATGGTGAGCGACCAGACGGTGAGGGAAACATCCACGGGGTCTCTCTCCGGCGGTCTCGGTCGGTCAAGTGACCTTACCCGAATCGCCAAGAGACGGTAAAGACCGCCGCCGGGGCGAGGCCGCGCCCCGCCCCGCCGGGCACCCTCACATGCCGTATGCCGGGCGCGCCGCCGCCAGCTTGTGCAGCACCTGCGCCACCACCTGGCTGCCCGGCGGCACCAGCGCCGGTTCGTACGTCCACGCGTGGCCCACCCACGGGTCGGCGAGGTGGTCGCTGGGCAGCGGGGTCAGCCGCAGCATCGAGCGCCACAGCGGGTCCAGCACCGGCCCGTACGCGGAGGCGTCGTCCCGGTCGGCGACCAGCAGCAGGTGGACGCCCGCGGCGGGCCCCTCGTCGGCGAGGTAGCGCAGCTGGTTGACCGCCCGGTCGTCGAAGCCGTACGGGAACTCGTTGACGATCAGGAGCTGCTCGGCCTGGTCGAAGCCGGGCGGCAGGGCGTCGGCCGCGCCGCCGCGCATGGCCATGTGGAGCAGGTCGACCCGCGCGGTGAGGCGGCCGAGCACCTCGCTGACGCCCGCGGCGCCCGCGGCCGGCGGCGGCAGCGCCAGGGCGCCGCCGGCGTACAGCGGGGCGAGCGCGCCCGAGGCCGAGCCGGCCGGGTCCAGCGCGTGCATCGCGAAGCCGCCGGCCGGGTGGCAGGCGGTCAGCCGGGCGGCGATCGCCACGGCGACCTCCAGCGCCTTCCCGCGGTCCTCGGCGCTGTCGACCCACAGGCCGCGCTCCAGCGGCAGCCGGACCAGCAGCGGGATGTCCAGCTCGGGTGCCTCGGGCACGGTCAGGCCGCCGAGCCGCACCGCGATCGCCGGGCGCCCCGGCACCTCGTAGGCGTGCCAGGCCGGGTTCTCCCAGCCCGCGAAGGCGGGCGGCAGCGCCGGATCGACCACCTCGGCCTCGGCGGCGAGCTGGGCGAGGTCGCGGTCGAGGACCGCCCGCGCCTGGTCGATCAGCGCGACCCGCTTGGTCATCGCCTGGTCCCGGGCGGCCTCGGCCTGCGCGCCGCCGCGGGTGCGCGGATCGGCCAGGAGCGCGTCCAACTCCTGGTCGTAGCGGGACTGCGCGAAGTCCTCCGCGCTGCGGTAGGCGGCGACGGTACGGGCCAGGTCCTCGAACATGCCCCAGATCTGGTTGTGCAGCCGCTCCTCCATGCTCCAGCCGCCCGCATCCCCGGCGACGGGGGCGGGCGGGCCGGTGGGAGCGGCGGCCGGGGCGGGCTGTGCGGCCGGGGCGGAGGCCGCGGGCGGCTGCGGTGGGAGCGGCGGGGCGGCGGCCGGGGACGCGGGGGCCTGGGTGTCCTGGGCATCTTGGGCGGCCGGACGGCGGCGCGGGTGGCGGTAGTCGACCGGGCCGGACCGCGCGGGCGCACCGGGCGCCGGGACGGCCGGCGGGGCGGCGGGCGGTACGGGGGCGTCCACCGAACGGGACTGCTCGCGGTCGACCGCCTCATGGATCTCGTCCGCGACGGTACGGGCGTCGGGCACACCCTGGTCGAGCAGCAGCGCGGGCAGCCCGCCGTCGTACCCCTGGCCGACCGCGCGGACCTTCCACGCGCCCTGCCGCCGGTACAGCTCCACGGCGAGCAGGGCCGTCTCGCTGCCGAGGCCGGTGAGGGTGCAGCCGGCGATGGCGGTGCCGTCGGGGGTGGTGACGGCCACGTGCGGGGCGGGCGCGGCACCGAAGTTCGCCGGGGCGCCGGCCCGGCCGGCCGGCAGGGCCAGCAGGATGTGCACCCGGTGCACCTGCTGCGGCATGGCGCCCAGGTCCACGGCGAGGCGGTGCTCGGCGGCGGCCTGCCGCGGCACCTCCACGCCGGGCAGCTGCGGCGCGCCGGGGTGGGCCAGCCACTCCCGGCCGGCGGTGGGGTCGGCGCCGTCCGGCCCGACGGCGCGGCCGTGCTCGTCCCCCAGGGTGACCGCGGCCACCACCGGGGTCCCTGCCGACACCCGGATCTCCAGCCGGTTGCCGGGCAGCGGGTGGTTCTGCCCCCGGACCAGTTCGGCCGTCATGCCAGCCGCCCCCTGCTTTTCGTTGTCGTGCCGGTCGTCCGCGCACCGCGGCCCGGTGCTCCGGGGCGCGGCGCGCGGTGTTGCGCCTAGAGGGCGGGAAGGATCGCCGGGATCAGGTCCTGGAACGTCCGGCCGTTCGCCGCGGTGCCGATCGCGGTCATCGACCAGCCGCTCGCGCCGCGCTGCACCTTGGCCATGATCTGCGCGGTGTACGGGCCGCCGCCGGTGAGGGTGTAGCGGGCCAGCTCCTGGCCGTTGGTCTCGTCCACCAGGCGGCAGAACGCGTTCTGCACCTCGGCGAAGGTCTGGCCGGTGAAGGAGTTCACGGTGAAGACGATCTGGTCGACGTGCACCGGGACCCGCTGGAGGTCGACGATGATCGACTCGTCGTCGCCGCCCTGGCCCGCGCCGCCGACGAGATTGTCGCCGGTGTGCCGGACCGAGCCGTCGTCGCTGGTCAGGTGGCGGAAAAACACCACGTCGACCGGCTGCTTGTCGGCGAAGAGGACCGCGGAGGCGTCGAGGTCGATCTCACGGGTGCGGCTGCCGAACAGGCCCCGGCGCGGCGCGGCCTGCCAGCCCAGCCCCATCCTGACCGCGGTCAGCGTCCCCCCGTCAGCCTTGCTCAGGCTGATCTTCTGCCCCTTGGTCATGTTGACCGTCACGCGCTGTCCCCTCTCGCCCGTTGTGTTCGTATCGGTTGGTCCGCGGCTCTGGCACGGAAAGTCGTGTCCGCACCCTAACAAGACGCCGCCGGACCGTATCCCGGTTCGTCGCCGTGGGATTCCGTTTGCCCGCCGGCGCCGCTGCGGCACAACACGGGTGGCCGGGGCCGGTGTTGCCGCGGTTACGCGATCCCCGCCTCCCGCATCTGCCGCAGCTCCTTCTTCAGGTCGCCGAGCTCGTCCCGCAGGCGGGCGGCGACCTCGAACTTCAACTCGCCGGCCGCGGTGTGCATCTGCTCGGTCAGCTCGGCGATGAGGTCGGCCAGCTCCTCGGCGGGCAGCGCGGCCGCCGTCCGCTTCCCGCCGGACTTCGCCCCCAGTGCCGGCACCGGCGCCTTGCCGCGCGAGCGCTGCCGCCCGGAGCCGAGCAGCTCCTGGGTGTCGGCCTCCTCCCGGGCGTAGGCGTCCAGGATGCCGGCGATCTTCTTGCGCAGCGGCTGCGGGTCGATGCCGCGCTCGGTGTTGTACGCGATCTGCTTCTCCCGGCGGCGGTTGGTCTCGTCGATCGCCTTCTCCATCGCCGGGGTGATCCGGTCGGCGTACATGTGCACCTGGCCGGAGACGTTGCGGGCGGCGCGGCCGATGGTCTGGATCAGGGAGGTGCCCGAGCGCAGGAAGCCCTCCTTGTCCGCGTCGAGGATCGCCACCAGCGACACCTCGGGCAGGTCCAGGCCCTCCCGCAGCAGGTTGATGCCGACCAGGACGTCGAACTCGCCGGCCCGCAGCTCCTGGAGCAGCTCCATCCGGCGCAGGGTGTCGATGTCGCTGTGCAGGTACCGCACCTGCACGCCCAGCTCCAGCAGGTAGTCGGTGAGGTCCTCGGCCATCTTCTTGGTGAGGGTGGTGACCAGGACGCGCTCGTCCTTCTCGGCGCGCACCCGGATCTCGTGCACCAGGTCGTCGATCTGGCCCTCGGTGGGCTTGACCACGACCTCGGGGTCGATCAGCCCGGTCGGCCGGATGATCTGCTCCACCACGCCGTCGCCGCGGGAGAGTTCGTACGGCCCCGGGGTCGCCGACAGGTAGACCTTCTGGCCGACCCGGGTCAGGAACTCCTCCCACTTCAGCGGGCGGTTGTCCAGCGCGGAGGGCAGCCGGAAGCCGTGGTCGACGAGGGTGCGCTTGCGGGACGCGTCGCCTTCGTACATCGCGCCGATCTGCGGCACCGTGTTGTGCGACTCGTCGACGACCAGCAGGAAGTCCTCGGGGAAGTAGTCGATGAGGGTGTCCGGCGCGGAGCCGGGGCCGCGGCCGTCGATGTGCCGCGAGTAGTTCTCGATGCCGGAGCAGGTGCCGATCTGGCGCATCATCTCGATGTCGTAGGTGGTGCGCATCCGCAGCCGCTGGGCCTCGAGGAGCTTGCCCTGCCTCTCCAGCAGCGCGAGCTGGTCGGCGAGCTCCGCCTCGATCCCGGCGATGGCCCGCTCCATCCGCTCGGGTCCCGCCACGTAGTGCGTCGCGGGGAAGACGTACACCTGCTCGTCCTCGGTGATCACCTCGCCGGTGAGCGGGTGCAGGGTGTACAGCGCCTCGATCTCGTCGCCGAACATCTCGATGCGGACCGCGAGCTGTTCGTAGACCGGGAAGATCTCGACGGTGTCGCCGCGGACCCGGAAGGTGCCGCGGGTGAACGCCAGGTCGTTGCGCGTGTACTGGATGTCGACGAACTTGCGCAGCAGCTGGTCGCGGTCGATCACGTCGCCGACCTTGAGCCGGACCATGCGGTCGATGTACTCCTGCGGGGTGCCCAGGCCGTAGATGCACGAGACGGAGGCGACCACGACGACGTCCCGGCGGGTGAGCAGCGAGTTCGTCGCCGAGTGGCGCAGCCGCTCCACTTCCTCGTTGATCGACGAGTCCTTCTCAATGTACGTGTCCGTCTGCGGGACGTACGCCTCCGGCTGGTAGTAGTCGTAGTAGGAGACGAAGTACTCGACCGCGTTGTTCGGCAGGAGCTCGCGGAACTCGTTGGCGAGCTGGGCGGCCAGCGTCTTGTTCGGCGCCATCACCAGGGTGGGGCGCTGGAGCCGCTCGATCATCCACGCGGTGGTCGCCGACTTGCCCGTGCCGGTCGCGCCGAGCAGCACCACGTCCTGCTCGCCGGCGCGGATACGGCGTTCGAGGTCGTCGATCGCCGCCGGCTGGTCGCCGCTGGGCTGGTAGGGACTGACGACCTCGAAAGGCGCCACAGTGCGTTCGATGTCTGAAACGGGCCGCATGACACCACCGTACGGCTCCCCTGTGACAATCGGCGCCGCGCTCGCCCCGGCCCACCCCGCGGACCGCTTCTGACCTGCGGTTTCGCGGCGGCAGGGGGCATTCGGGGGGCGTTGTCGGACCCCGGGTCTACCGTGGTGGGCATGGACGAGGTGGCGTGGGTGGTGAAGGAGACGGCGGTGGGGCCGCTGATGGCCGCGTGCAGCGGTCAGGGGCTGGTGCTGGTGGCGTTCCGGGCCGGTCCGCGGACGGTGGCGCGGCAGGTGGCCGCGCTGGAGCGGCGGCTCGGGTGCCCGGTGGTGGAGGACCCGGTGCGCACGGCGCCGGTCTGCGAGCAGCTGGACGCGTACTTCGCGGGGGAGCTGAGGCGGTTCGACCTGCCGCTGGACTGGTCGCTGACCGCGGGGTTCAACCGGCGGGTGCTGCGCGAGCTGGCCACAGGCGTGCCGTACGGGACGGTGGTGGGGTATCAGCACCTGGCCGACCGGGTCGGCGAGCCGGGCGCGGCCCGGGCGGTCGGCGCGGCGATGGGCGCGAACCCGCTGCCGGTGGTCGTGCCCTGCCACCGGGTGGTGGAGAGCGGCGGCGGGATAGGCGGCTTCGGCGGCGGTCTGGAGATCAAGCGGACGCTGCTGGCGCTGGAGGGGGTGCTCCCGGCCCCGCTGTTCTGACGGGTCTCCGGTGGTGTTCCCACGGAACGGGCCGCGCCGCTGCTCTGGCCGGTCGGCGCCGGCGCGCTACTCCCCGGAGGTGCGCGGGTCGGGGATCTGGGGGTGCCCGGCGGCCCGGGGCAGCTCGACCGGCGCGGGCGCGGGTACGTCCGCCCCGGTCCCGCCGCCGGCCTCGGCCGTGGGCTCCGGCTCCTCCTTTGCGCTCTCGGCCTTCGTGCCGTCGCTGCCGGCGGCCTCGCCGGTGCCGGCCGCCGCCCGGTCGAAGAAGCGCAGCATCTCCACCGGGAACGGCATGACGAGCGTGGAGTTCTTCTCCGCGGCGACCTCCACCACGGTCTGCAGCAGCCGCAGTTGCAGGGCGGAGGGGTTGGCGTCCATGGTCTTCGCGGCCTGGGAGAGCTTCTGCGACGCCTGGAGTTCGCCGTCGGCGGTGATGATGCGGGCCCGCCGCTCCCGGTCTGCCTCGGCCTGCCGGGCCATGGACCGCTTCATGGACTCCGGCAGCGCCACGTCCTTGATCTCGACCCGGTCGATGTGCACGCCCCACCCGGTGGCGGGGGTGGCCAGCATCAGCTCCAGGCCCTCGTGCAGGCGCTCCCGGCCGGAGAGCAGGTCGTCCAGCTCGCTCTTGCCGATGATGGACCGCAGCGAGGTCTGCGCGACCTGGAGCATCGCGAACTGGTAGTTCTGCACGTCCACGGTGGCCCGGACCGGGTCGACCACCCGGAAGTACAGCACCGCGTCGACCCGTACCGACACGTTGTCGCGGGTGATGCCGTCCTGCGCGGGCACCGGCAGCGTGATGACCTGCATGTTGACCTTCGTCATACGGTCCACGAAGGGCACCAGCATCCGCGGGCCGGGCTGCTTCGGCAGGGCGCTGACCCGGCCGAAGCGGTAGACCACCCCGCGTTCGTACTGCTTGACCACCTTGACGCTGCTCTTCAGACCGATCAGGCCGACAACGACGAGGATGATCACGAGGACGACGACGGCTTCCATGCCCGGGCCCCTTCTCGAGGTCGGTTCGCGGATCAGTTCGCGTCGAAGCGGGCGGCTGCCAGGTAGTCGGGGCGCGGGTCGAGCGCGGCGGCGAGCCGGAAGTGTCGCTGGGCTTCGGCGGAGCGGTTGGCGCGCTCCAGGGTACGGGCCAGCGCGAAGTGTGCGAAGGCGTTGTCCGGTTCCCGTTCCAGAACAATCTGGAACTCCAGCTCGGCCGGGCGCAGTTGGGCCGCGGCGAAGAACGCGCGGGCCCGCAGCAGCCGGGCCGCGGTGTTCTCCGGGTGCGCTGCGACCAGGGGGTCGAGCAGTTTGACGGCGCCGCGCGGGTCGCGGGCGGAGAGCAGTTGCTCCGCGGCGCGGTAGTCGATGACAAAGGTTTCCGGGGACCGCTCGTGCAAGGCCGCCTCCCTGGAACTCGGGCACGGGGACGACTGATCGTCTGGACAGACATACCCAACACGACCGGCGGCAACCGCATTCCCGGTCCGGCCGGCCCCGGCGCGACCCCGCCCTCGGCCCGCCCCGGGGTGCCGCTACTCCCCCGCCACGGCCGCCCGTGCCCGCAGCTGCTCCCACACCTTCCGCACCTGCGGTTCTAGGTCCGCCAGCGGGCCGTCGTTGTCGATGACGAGGTCCGCGATGGCCAGCCGCTCCTCCCGTGCGGCCTGCGCGGCCATCCGGGAGCGGGCTTCCGGCTCGGCCATGCCGCGCTGCCGTACCAGCCGGTCGAGTTGGGTGGCGGGGGCGGCGTCCACGACGACGATCAGGTCGTAGCGCGGGGCGAGGCCGTTCTCGGTGAGCAGGGGCACGTCGTGCACCACGATCGCGTCCGGCCCGGCGGCCTGCTGGAGTGCGGCGGAGCGCTCGGCGACCAGCGGGTGCACGATCGCGTTGAGCGCCTTGAGGCGGTCGGCGTCGGCGAAGACGATCGCGCCGAGCCTGGGACGGTCCAGGGTGCCGTCGGCGCGCAGCACGTCCGGCCCGAACTCCGCGACGACGGCGGCCAGTCCGGGGGTGCCCGGCTCCACCACCTCGCGGGCGATACGGTCGGCGTCCACCACTGTCGCGCCGTACGACCCCAGCAGCCGGGTCACTTCGCTCTTGCCGGCACCGATGCCGCCGGTCAGCCCCACGTTCAGCATGGCAGCAGCCTAGGCCGTGTCTGACAAATCCCGCCTGGCTGACGGGGTCTGGCACGCACGCTCGCTGCGTTGTCGGTCGTCAGCGCAGCCCGCTGCGCTCTCCTCCCTCCGCCTTGCGATCGCACGCACCAGACCCCGTCAGCCCCCGCCCTTCGGGCGGGACGACGCTACTTGTCAGACACGACCTAGGCCCTGCCGTTCGGCAGGCCCCGGCGGGTCCGGCGGGGCGGTGCGGGCGCCCCGACGGGGTGTCAGCGGGCGTCAGCGGCCGTCGTCTTCGCGGTCGGCGAGGAACCGCTCGAACTCGGCGGCCAGGTCGTCCGCGGTGGGCAGGTCGACCGGCTCGGCGATCAGGCTCTCCCGGCTCTGCGAGCCGGTCACCGCGTCGTACTGGCTCTCCAGGCCCCGCACGACGGAGACGAGTTCGCTGTCGCCCTCGGCGACCTGGCGGTCGATCTCGACGCGGACGGTGTGGGCCTCGCGGCGCAGCGCGTGCGCGACGTCGGGCAGCACCAGGCCGGTGGCGCCGGTGACGGCCTCCAGGACGGCGAGCGCGGCGTCCGGGTAGGGCGAGCGCGCCAGGTAGTGCGGCACGTGGGCGGCGACGCCCAGGACGTCCCGTCCGGCCTCGGCGAGCCGCAGCTCGACCAGGCTGGCGGCGCTGCCGGGGACCTGCGCCTCCTCGAACCAGGCGCGGTGGCCGGGAACCAGGTCCACCCGGTTGCCGTGCGGGGTCAGGCCGACCGGGCGGGTGTGCGGGACGCCCATCGGGATGCCGTGGAAGTTGATGGCCAGGCGCACCCCGAGCCGCTCGACGACCTGGAGCACGGCGGCGCTGAAGCGCTCCCACTCCACGTCCGGTTCGGAGCCGGTGAGCAGCAGGAACGGCGTGCCGGTGGTGTCCCGCACCAGGTACAGGTCGATGCAGGGCGCTTCGTACGACGACCAGTGGTCGCTTTCGAAGGTCATCAGGGGGCGGCGGGCCCGGTAGTCGACCAGCCGGTCGGCGTCGAAGCGCACGACGAGTTGGTTGTCGAGCCGGTCCAGCAGGTGCTGGGCGATCTGCTGGCCGGTCTCGCCGGCGTCCATGTACCCCTCGAAGTAGTAGAGCAGGACGGGTCCGGTGTCGCCGACCGCTTCGTCAACGGCTTCGGCACCGCCCGGTACGTACTCGTAAAGCCCCTGCGGATCGGCCACGGTGATCGTCCTCCCTTGCTCCTCGTGAGCGACAACGAACCGTATCCGCCCGCCATTCCCGCCCGCGCGCCCCGAACCCGTTTTCCGGCCGGTGCACAGGTGTTCACCCCGGGTGTCCGCCCGCCGGAAAGGCGGTGGGCCCGCCCCTCTCCGAGGAGAGGAACGGGCCCACCGGGGAACCTGGAGCGGGGAGCGTCAGCTCTGGCCGCCCGCCAGCTTCTCGCGCAGCGCGGCGAGCGCCTCGTCGGAGGCGAGGGCGCCGCTGTTGTCGTCGGACTCCGAGGAGTACGAACCGCCACCGCCACCGCCGGAGGCCGCCGCCTGGGAGGCGGAACCGGCCTCGGCCGCCGCCTGCTCGTCGGCCTCGCGGGACTTGATGACCTGCGCCTGGTGCTGCTCGAAGCGGGCCTGGGCCGTGGCGTACTGGCCCTCCCACTCCTCGCGCTGCTTGTCGTACCCCTC
Organism: Actinacidiphila sp. bgisy145; assembly: GCF_057708125.1. Taxonomy (NCBI): domain Bacteria; kingdom Bacillati; phylum Actinomycetota; class Actinomycetes; order Kitasatosporales; family Streptomycetaceae; genus Actinacidiphila; species Actinacidiphila sp. bgisy145. The sequence continues at coordinate 182,443 of NZ_JBYIRL010000005.1, read as the reverse complement.
GAGCCAGTCGTTGGTCTCGGGGTCGAAGCCCTCGGGGTAGATGTAGTTGCCCTGGTCGTCGTAGGACGCGGCCATGCCGTACAGGGTCGGGTCGAACTCGACCGAGGCCGGGTCGGCACCGAAGGACTCGTTGGCCTGCTTGAGGGACAGCGAGATCCGGCGGCGCTCCAGGTCGATGTCGATGACCTTGACGAAGATCTCGTCGTTGACCTGGACGACCTGCTCGGGGATCTCCACGTGGCGCTCGGCCAGCTCGGAGATGTGCACCAGGCCCTCGATGCCCTCGTCCACGCGGACGAACGCACCGAACGGAACGAGCTTGGTGACCTTGCCGGGCACGACCTGCCCGATCTGGTGGGTCCGGGCGAACTGCTGCCACGGGTCTTCCTGGGTCGCCTTCAGCGACAGGGAGACGCGCTCGCGGTCCATGTCGACGTCCAGGACCTCGACCGTGACCTCCTGGCCGACCTCGACGACCTCGGAGGGGTGGTCGATGTGCTTCCAGGACAGCTCGGAGACGTGCACCAGGCCGTCGACCCCGCCGAGGTCCACGAACGCACCGAAGTTGACGATCGAGGAGACGACGCCGGAGCGCACCTGGCCCTTCTGGAGGGTGGTGAGGAAGGTCTGGCGGACCTCGCTCTGGGTCTGCTCCAGCCAGGCGCGGCGGGACAGGACCACGTTGTTGCGGTTCTTGTCCAGCTCGATGATCTTCGCCTCGAGCTCCTTGCCGACGTACGGCTGGAGGTCGCGGACCCGGCGCATCTCGACGAGCGACGCGGGCAGGAAGCCGCGCAGGCCGATGTCGAGGATGAGGCCGCCCTTGACGACCTCGATGACGGTACCGGTGACGATGCCGTCCTCTTCCTTGATCTTCTCGATGGTGCCCCAGGCACGCTCGTACTGGGCGCGCTTCTTCGAGAGGATCAGGCGGCCTTCCTTGTCCTCCTTCTGGAGGACCAGGGCCTCGATCTCGTCGCCGACGGCAACGACCTCGTTGGGGTCGACGTCGTGCTTGATCGACAGCTCGCGGGAGGGGATGACGCCCTCGGTCTTGTAACCGATGTCGAGCAGGACCTCGTCCCGGTCGACCTTCACGATGACGCCGTCGACGATGTCGCCGTCGTTGAAGTACTTGATCGTCTCGTCGATCGCGGCGAGGAAGGCTTCCTCGTTGCCAATGTCGTTGACCGCCACCTGCGGGGTGGTACGAGGGGCCTCGGTGCTGCTCGTCATTAGGGAAAGGACTCCGGTACGGACAGTAAGTCGTAGGTACTGCTACGCCGGGAACCTTTTTCAAGCTGTCGCCCCCACCATGTGAGGGCCCGTGGCCGCTGGGCCGAGGGTTCTGCAACAGTTCGAGCGTGGCCTGCTCCGTCTGAGGCGCGCAGGCTCGCAGCGCAACTTGTAGCATACGGGGGCAGCCGGGCACGGTCAATGCGCGAAGAGGCACAGCAGGCGCATAACGGACCCGACCGACGCAAACCCGCCACCTGCCGGTCCTCTGAGAGAGTACGACGACTGCCGCGATGATCCAAGGACCCGAGATCCAGGGACCCGAACCCGAAGCGACCCGGCGCACCGCGGGCAGCACGGAGAGCAGCCGGGCGAACCGCCGCTGGTGGGACCGCAACGCCGACGACTACCAGCGCGAGCACGGCGACTTCCTCGGCGACGGCCGCTTCGTGTGGGGCCCGGAGGGCCTGGACGAGGCCGAGGCCGCGCTGCTCGGCCCGGCCGCCGGCCTGAAGGGCCTGGACGTGCTGGAGGTCGGCGCGGGCGCCGCCCAGTGCTCCCGCTGGCTGGCCGCCCGCGGCGCCCGGCCGGTCGCGCTCGACCTGTCCCACCGCCAGCTCCAGCACGCCCGCCGCATCGACCTGGAGGCGGGGGATGCAGTTGCAGACGGCCCCGCCGCGGCGGCCCCGGCCGCAGCGCCCGCCCTGGTGCAGGCCGACGCGGGCGCGCTGCCCTTCGCCGACGCCTCCTTCGACCTGGTCTGCTCCGCCTACGGCGCGCTGCCCTTCATCGCCGACACCGCCCGCGTGCACCGCGAGGTGGCCCGGGTGCTGCGGCCCGGCGGCCGCTGGGTGTTCTCCGTGACGCACCCGGTGCGCTGGGCCTTCCCCGACGAGCCGGGCCCCGAGGGCCTGACCGCCGTCGCCTCCTACTTCGACCGCACCCCCTACGTCGAGCAGGACGACCGGGGGCTGGCCGTCTACGTCGAGCACCACCGCACCCTTGGCGACCGGGTGCGGGAGATCACCGCCGCCGGGCTGCGCCTGGTCGACCTGGTCGAACCCGAGTGGCCGGACTGGAACGGGCAGGAGTGGGGCGGCTGGTCCCCGCTGCGCGGACGGCTGCTGCCCGGCACCGCGGTCTTCGTCTGCCTCGCGCCGTGATCCGGCCGCGGCCCGAGGGCCTGGCCCTGCCGGTCGCGACGGTCGTGCCCGCGCTGCTGGCCGCGCTGCGGGAGCGGGGCCGCGCGGTGCTGGCCGCGCCGCCCGGCACCGGCAAGACCACGCTCGTCCCGCTGCTGCTGGCCGCGGAGTCCACCGGCCGGGTGCTGGTGGCCGAGCCGCGGCGGATGGCCGCGCGGGCCGCCGCCCGGCGGATGGCGTGGCTGCTGGGCGAGGAGGTCGGCGGCACCGTCGGCTTCACGGTGCGCGGCGAGCGGCGGGTGTCGGCGGCGACCGCGGTGGAAGTGGTCACCACCGGAGTGCTGCTCCAGCGGCTGCAACGCGACCCGGAACTGGCCGGGGTCGGCACGGTGATGCTCGACGAGTGCCACGAACGGCACCTCGACGCCGACACCGCGACGGCCTTCCTGCTGGACGTACGCTCCGTGCTGCGCCCGGAACTGCGGCTGCTGGCGGCGTCCGCCACGACCGACACGGCGGCGTGGGCGGAACTGCTGGACGGCCCGGTGATCGAGGCCGAGGGGGTCCTGCACCCGGTCGCGGTGCGGTGGGCGCCGCCGCCCCGCCCGCCGCGGCCCCCGCACAGCGGTGGTCCGTCCGCCGCGAGCAGGGGCCGGGTGGACCCGGCGCTGCTGGAGCACGTGGCCGCCACGGTGCGGCGGGCGCTGCGCGAGCAGGACGGCGACGTGCTGTGCTTCCTGCCCGGCGCGGGCGAGATCGCCCGGGTCGCCGGGATGCTCGGCACCGACGGGCCGACCGAGGTGCTCCAGGTGTACGGCCGCGCGCCCGCCGCCGTACAGGACGCGGCGCTGCGGCCCGGGGAGCGCCGCCGGGTGCTGCTGGCCACCTCCGTGGCCGAGTCGAGCCTGACCGTGCCCGGGGTGCGGGTCGTGGTCGACTGCGGGCTGGCCCGGGAGCCGCGGATGGACCACGCCCGCGGCCTGGGCACCCTGACCACGGTGCGGGTCTCCCGCGCCGCCGCCGAGCAGCGGGCCGGCCGCGCCGGGCGGGAGGCGCCCGGCACCGTCTACCGCTGCTGGGCCGAGGCCGAGCACGCCCGGCTGCCGCGGCTGCCCGCGCCCGAGATCGCGCTGGCCGACCTGACCGCGTTCGCGCTCCAGGCCGCCTGCTGGGGTGCGCCGGACGCCGAGGGGCTCGCCCTGCTCGACGCTCCCCCGCCCGGCGCGCTCGCCGCGGCCCGCGCCACCCTGCACGGGCTCGGCGCCGTGGACGGTGCCGGCCGCGCCACCGACCGCGGCCGGCGGCTCGCCCTGCTCGGGCTGCACCCCCGGCTGGGCCGCGCCCTGCTGGACGCCGCCCCCGAGGCGGGCGCCGCGCGGGCCGCGGAGGTCACCGCCCTGCTGTCCGAGGAACTCCCCGGCTCCTACGGCTCCGACCTGACCGCCGCCTGGCACCGGGCCGGCCGCGGCGGCGACCCCTATGCCCGGCGCTGGCGCGCCGAGGCCCGCCGCCTTGAGGCCGCCCTGCGCTCCGCACTGCCGCGCGGCGGCCAGGCGGCCGACCCGCCCGCGGGCGGCGGGCGGCTGTCCGACGACGCGGTGGCCGGGCTGGTCGCCGCGCTGGCGTTTCCCGAACGGGTCGCGCGGCGCCGCGGCCCGGGCGCCTACCTCATGGCCGGCGGTACCGCGGCCGAGGTCGGCGGCGGCATCGGCGAGGCGGAGTGGGTCGCCGTCGCGGTCGCCGACCGGGGCGCGGGCCGGGCCGGTGCGCGGGTGCGGGTCGCGGCCGTCATCGACGAGGGCATCGCCCGGCAGGCGGCGGGCGGCGTCCTGGAGTCGTACGAGGAGGTGCGGTGGCGCGACGGCGACGTGGTCGCGCGCCGCGTGGAACGGCTGGGCGCGATCGAGTTGGGCACCGCGCCGCTGCGCCGCCCCGAGCCGTCCTTGCTGCGGGCCGCGCTCCTGGAGGGGCTGCGGGCCGAGGGCACGGGGCTGCTGCGCTGGTCGCGCGAGGCGGCGGGCCTGCGGCAGCGGATGGCGTTCGCGCACCGGGTGCTGGGCGGGACGTGGCCGGACGTGGCCGAACAGGCCCTGCTGGAGCGGGCACCGGAGTGGCTGGGCCCCGAGCTGGCCGCCGCCCGGCGCCGCGCCGACCTCGAACGCGCCGACGCCGGGGCGGCGTTGCAGCGGCTGCTGCCCTGGGCGACCGGCGAGGCGGCGCGCTTCGCCGAGCTGGTGCCCGAGCGGATCGCGGTGCCGACCGGGTCGAAGATCCGCGTCGACTACAGCGGTGAGCAGCCCGTACTGGCGGTCAAGCTCCAGGAGTTGTTCGGACTGCGGCAGACCCCGCAGGTGGCCGGGGTGCCGGTGCTGGTGCACCTGCTGTCCCCGGCCGGGCGGCCGGCCGCGGTCACGGCCGACCTCGCGTCCTTCTGGCGCGAGGGGTACCGGGCGGTGCGGGCGGAGTTGCGCGGGCGCTACCCGCGCCACTCCTGGCCGCAGGACCCGACGGCGGCGCCGCCCACCCGGCGCTGAGGAGCCGCGCCCGCGGTACGAGCCCAGCGCGCCTCACACTGACGCCTTACGAGCCGGCCGCTTACGGGTCGGCGGCTTACGAGCTGAGTGCTGCGCCCGTGGCCGTGCCCGCCGTGTCGGTGGGGTCGGGGGTCGCCGAGGGGGAGGTACCGTCCGAGCTGCCGGAGTCGTCGCTGCCGCACGTGGGGTCGGGCGTGGGCGAGTCGGTCGGCGAGTCGGTCGGGCTCGCGGTGGCGGAGTCCGTCGGCGTCGGGGTGTCCGTGGTGCAGCCCGGGTCCGTCGGGGTGCTGCTGGTGGGCGGCGTGGTGGGCGAGGTCGACGGGTCGCTACTGGTGGGCGGGGTGGTGGACGCGCCGCCGCTCGGGCTGGTCGTCGGGCTGGAGGACGCCGGGGAGCTGGGTGCCACGGTGCCGCTGACGCTCTTCGTCGGGGACGGCGACGGCGAGGCGGTGCCCGAGGCGGACGGCGTCGGGGTGGCCGTCTTGCTCGGGGAGGGCGTCGGGGACGTCGACGGGCTGAGCGCGGGGCTGGCCGAACCCGACCGGTCCGGCACCGTGACGGTGCCGCCCTGCCGGAAGTGCTCGTACCAGGCCATCACCAGGTTCAGGTAGTCCTGCGAGTGGTTGTAGCCGAGGATCGCCCGGTCCATGTCGGCGGGCACCGCCAGGTCCCGGCCGTCGGCGCACAGGTAGTGCGCGGCGGCGAGCGCCGCGTCGTAGATGTTGTTCGGGTCGCTCACCCCGTCGCCGTTGCCGTCCGCACCCCAGGTGCGCCAGGTGGACGGGATGAACTGCATCGGCCCGACGGCCCGGTCGTGCACCGCGTCCCCGTCGTACTTGCCGTTGTCGGTGTCGGAGATGTTCGCGAAGCCGTCGCCGTTGAGCACCGGGCCGAGGATCGGCTTGTACGTGGTGCCGTTGGCGTCGACCGCGCCGCCGCGGGCCTGCCCCGACTCCACCTGGCCGATCGCGGCGAGCAGTTGCCACGGCAGGTGGCAGCCCGGGTCGGACTCCGCGACCGACGCCTGCGCGCGCTGGTAGGCCGCGAGCACCGTCGTCGGCAGGCTCGCGCCGCCGGACACCGTCACGTCCGTGTCCGTGCCGGTGCCGGTGGGCGAGGCGACCGGGCCCTGCGGGCTGCTCAGCGGCGGGAGTTCGGTGACGTACGGGGAGTCGCCGTCGATCGAGCCGTCCGGAGTGGTGCTCGCCTGGGACTGCTGCTGGTCCTGCGCGGCGGCATGGGCGACCTGGATCAGGCCGGGGGCCTGCGAGGCGCCCAGCGCCGCCATGGCCGCGGCGGCCACCACGGTGCCCGCCGCTCCCCTACGAACCCTCTTGCTGGTGCCGAAGCGCCGCGCTGCCATATCGGCGTCCCTCCCCGAAAGCGATATGTGAGCCTGTCCCGGCTCCACAACTCGCACGACCCTACGGCAACTTCAGCCCCGCGACCATGGCCCGTCGGTGAATCCACAGCGTCCGGGAGCTGTCGTGCGGTGTGCTCCCGGACCCGCGAGGCCCCTTCCGGCGGCCCCCATCCCGGGCGCCCCCGGGCGCCCCGGCCGCCCCCGGCCGCTTCCCCCTAGTGCGCGGCCGACTCCCAGTCCGGGCCCGAGCCCACGGAGACGTCCAGCGGCGCACGCAGCGGGTACGCGGTGGACATCTCGTGCCGCACCAGCGCCTCCACCTGCTCGCGTTCGCCCGGAGCGACCTCCACCACGATTTCGTCGTGCACCTGGAGCAGCATGCGCGAGGCCAACTGCCGGTCGGTGAGGGCCTGGTCGACCCGGAGCATCGCGATCTTGACGATGTCCGCGGCCGACCCCTGGATCGGCGCGTTCAGCGCCATGCGCTCGGCCATCTCCCGGCGCTGCCGGTTGTCGCTGTTGAGGTCGGGCAGATAGCGGCGGCGGCCGAGCAGCGTCTCGGTGTACCCGGTGCCGCGGGCCTCCTCCACCGCGCGGCGCAGATAGTCCCGCACCCCGCCGAACCGCTCGAAGTACGTCTCCATCAGCGCCCGCGCCTCGGCCGCCTCGATCCCGAGCTGCTGGGACAGCCCGAACGCCGACAGCCCGTACGCCAACCCGTACGACATCGCCTTGATCTTGCGGCGCATCTCGGCGTCGACCTTGTCGCGCGGCACCGAGAAGACCTGCGAGCCGACCGTGGTGTGCAGGTCCTCGCCGGAGGTGAACGCCGCGATCAGCCCGTCGTCCTCCGACAGGTGCGCCATCACCCGCAGTTCGATCTGGCTGTAGTCGGCCGTCAGCAGCGAGTCGTACCCCTCGCCGACGACGAAGCCCCGGCGGATCGCCCGGCCCTCGTCGGTACGCACCGGCACGTTCTGCAGATTGGGGTCCGTGGAGGACAGCCGGCCGGTCGCCGCGACGATCTGGCTGAACGTGGTGTGGATACGGCCCTCGGGCGCGATCGTCTTGACCAGGCCCTCGACGGTGACCCGCAGCTTCGCCTGCTCCCGGTGGCGCAGCATGATCACCGGCAGCTCGTGGTCGGTCTGCCCGGCCAGCCACGCCAGCGCGTCGGCGTCGGTGGTGTAACCGGTCTTCGTCTTCTTCGTCCTGGGCAGGCCCAGCTCGCCGAAGAGCACCTCCTGGAGCTGCTTGGGCGAGCCGAGGTTGAACTCGTGGCCCACCGAGGCGTGCGCCTCCTCGACCGCGTGCCGCACCGCGGCGGCGAACTGCTGCTCCAGCCCCTCCAGATGGGCCCGGTCCGCGGCGATCCCGGCCCGCTCCATCTTCGCCAGCAGCGCCGACGTCGGCAGCTCCACATCCCGCAGCAGCTCCGCGGCGCCCACCTCCGGCAGCCGCTGCCCGAACACCTCGCCCAGGTCCAGCACGGTCCGCGCCTGCACCATCAGCGCCTCGGCGGCGGCCGACTCCCCGTCGTCCTCCTCGCCGAACGCCAACTGGCCGCCGTCCGAGGCAGCCGGTGCCAGCTCACGGCCCAGATACTCCACCGACAGCACGTCCAGCGCGAACGACCGGCGGCCCGGCTTGATCAGATACGCCGCCAGCGCCGTGTCCATCCCGACACCCGCCAGCTGCCAGCCGTGCTCGGCGAAGACCCGCATCGCGTTCTTCGCGTTGTGCACCACCTTGGGGCGCGCCGGATCGGCCAGCCACTGCGCGAACGCCTTCTCGTCCGCCCCGTCCAACTGCGCCGGGTCGAACCACGCCGCGTCCTCCCCCGCCGCCAGCGCGAGTTGGCTGACCGCACCGGACCCCAGCGCCCAGGTGTCCACGCTCGCCAGCCCCACCGGGCCCCCGGCGTGCCCCTCCAACCAGCCCGGCAGCTCACCCGCCGACAGCACCACACCCTCGACCGCCACCCCCTCGGCGATCTCCGCCTCCTCCGCGGCCGCGCCCGGGTCGGCCGCGAACAGCCGCTCCCGGAAGTTCGGGTTGCGGAACTCCAGCGCGTCCAGCACCTGGCCGAGCGACTCGCGGTCGTACGGCTCCCGGCCCAACCCGTCCGCGCTCGCCGGCAGCGCCACGTCCCGCACCATCTCGGTCAGCCGCCGGTTCAGCTTCACCGCGTCCAGGTGGGCCCGCAGGTTCTCGCCCGCCTTGCCCTTCACCTCGTCCACCCGCGCGCACAGCTCCGCGAACGAGCCGAACTGCATGATCCACTTGGCCGCGGTCTTCTCGCCGACACCGGGGATGCCCGGCAGGTTGTCCGACGGGTCGCCGCGCAGCGCCGCGAAGTCCGGGTACTGCGCGGGGGTCAGGCCGTACCGCTCCTCGACCTTCGCCGGGGTGTAGCGGGTCAGCTCCGAGACGCCCTTCGTCGGATACAGCACCGTGACGTGGTCCGAGACGAGCTGGAAGGCGTCCCGGTCACCGGTGACGATCAGCACCTCGTAACCCAGCGCCTCCGCCTGCGTGGCCAAAGTGGCGATGATGTCATCGGCCTCGAAGCCCTCCACCGCGAAGCGCGGCACCACCATCGCGTCCAGCAGCTCCCCGATCAGCGCGACCTGCGAGCTGAACTCGTCCGGCGTCTTCGAACGGGTCGCCTTGTACTCCGGGTACTCGTCGAACCGCCAGGTCTTGCGGGACACGTCGAACGCCACCGCCAGATGCGTGGGCTGCTCGTCGCGCAGCGTGTTCGCCAGCATCGACGCGAACCCGTACACCGCGTTCGTCGGCTGCCCCGTGACCGTGTTGAAGTTCTCCACGGGCAGCGCGTAGAACGCCCGGTACGCCAGCGAATGCCCATCGAGCAGCATCAGCCGCGGTCGGTCGGTCGTCGTCTTCGATCCGGATACTTTCTCAGCCACATCCCGATCCTCCCACGCCCCACCGACATTTTTTCTTGCCGCCGGTTCGCCTCCGGGCGCTTTAACCCGGTGTCGACGGTCGATCATGCTCGACCCCTCGTTCCTCGGGGACTCCGCGTGTTCTCCCTTTCGACACCGGCGCGCCCTTCGGCTCACCGGCTACCACGGGCGGGCCGGACCGCAAGCGCTCGAAGGTGAGCAGGTGGGAGGATGGGGGCATGGCGAAGAAGCCCCCTGGTGGTGACCCCGTACAGGACGCGCCGGATGTCGGTGCGCCCAAGCACGCTGCCGCGGGGCTGACCGCGGTCGCGAAGAGCATGAGGATCGCCGACGCGCAGATGGGCGCGCGGCGGACCGCACTGACCTTGCTGAAGGTCAACCAGAAGAACGGCTTCGACTGCCCGGGCTGCGCGTGGCCCGAGGGCGAGCGCCGCCACACGTTCGAGTTCTGCGAGAACGGCGCCAAGGCCGTCGCGGAGGAGGCGACGCTGCGCCGGGTCACCCCGGATTTCTTCGCCGCCCACCCCGTCTCGGAACTGGCGCGCCGCAGCGGCTACTGGCTCGGCCAGCAGGGCCGGATCACCCAGCCGATGTACCTGCCCGAAGGCGCCGACCACTACGAAGCGGTCCCCTGGGAGCGGGCGTTCGAGATCATCGCCGGCGAACTGACCGCCCTGGACAGCCCCGACGAGGCCGTCTTCTACACCTCCGGCCGCACCAGCAACGAAGCCGCCTTCCTCTTCCAGCTCTTCGCCCGCGCCTACGGCACCAACAACCTCCCCGACTGCTCCAACATGTGCCACGAGTCCTCCGGCTCCGCGCTGACCGAGACCCTCGGCGTCGGCAAGGGCAGCGTGCTCCTGGAAGACCTCCACCGCGCCGAACTCATCATCGTCGCCGGCCAGAACCCCGGCACCAACCACCCGCGGATGCTCTCCGCACTGGAGAAGGCGAAGCACGGCGGCGCCCGCATCGTCACCGTCAACCCGCTCGCCGAAGCCGGCACCGAACGCTTCAAGAACCCGCAGACCGCCACCGGACTGGCCGGGCGCGGCACCGCGCTGTCCGACCTGCACCTGCCCATCCGGCTCGGCGGCGACCAGGCCCTCTTCCGCGCCCTGGGCCGCCTCCTGATCGAGGACGACGCCCTCGACCACGAATTCATCGCCACCCACACCCACGGCTACCAGGAGTACGAAGCCGCCGCCCGCGCCGCCGACTGGGCCGAGGTCGAACGCGCCACCGGCCTGACCCGCGCCGAGATCGAGGAACTGCACACCCTCGTACGCGGCGCCAGGAGCGTCGTCGTGTGCTGGGCCATGGGCCTGACCCAGCACAAGCACGCCGTCCCCACCATCCGCGAGGTCGTCAACTTCCTGCTGCTCGGCGGCAACGTCGGCCGCCCCGGCGCCGGCGTCTGCCCCGTCCGCGGCCACTCCAACGTCCAGGGCGACCGCACCATGGGCATCTTCGAACGCCCCGCGCCCGCCTTCCTCGACTCCCTGGAACGGGAGTTCGGCTTCGCGCCGCCCCGCCACCACGGCTACGACGTCGTCCGCGCCATCCGCGCCCTGCGCGACGGCACCGCCAAGGTCTTCCTCGCCATGGGCGGCAACTTCGTCGCCGCCTCCCCCGACACCGACGTCACCGAAGCGGCCGTCCGCAACGCCCGGTTGACCGTCCACGTCTCCACCAAACTCAACCGCTCGCACACCGTCACCGGCGCCCGCGCGCTGATCCTGCCCACCCTCGGCCGCACCGAGAAGGACCGGCAGGCCGGCGGCGACCAGTTCGTCACCGTCGAGGACTCCATGGGCATGGTGCACGCCTCCCGCGGCAACCTGCCCCCCGCCTCACCCCGGCTGCTCTCCGAACCGGCCATCGTCAGCCGCCTCGCCCGCGCGGTGCTCGGCCCCCGGCACGGCATCCCCTGGGCCGACTTCGAAGCCGACTACGACCAGATCCGCGACCGCATCTCCCGCGTCGTCCCCGGCTTCGACGACTTCAACACCCGCGTCCGCCGCCCCGGCGGCTTCACCCTGCCGCACGCGCCGCGCGACAGCCGCACCTTCCCCACCGCCACCGGCAAGGCCAACTTCACCGCCGCGCCCCTGGAGTACCCCGAGGTCCCCGCCGGGCGGCTGCTGCTCCAGACACTGCGCTCGCACGACCAGTACAACACCACCATCTACGGCCTCGACGACCGCTACCGCGGCATCCGGAACGGCCGCCGCGTCGTCCTCGTCCACCCCGACGACGCCGCCGCGGCCGGCCTCGCCGACGGCGACTACGCCGACCTCGTCGGCGAGTGGACCGACGGCACCGAGCGCCGCGCCGACGGTTTCCGCGTCGTGCACTACCCCACCCCCCGCGGGTGCGCCGCCGCGTACTACCCCGAGACCAATGTGCTGGTCCCGCTCGACCACACCGCCGACACCAGCAACACCCCGGCGTCGAAGTCCGTGGTGATCCGGCTCGAACCGCACCGGCCGGACCGGCCCTGACCCCCGGCGGGACGGCGGGTCCGACCGGCCCTTACCCTCGATCTGCGCGCCGGCCGCACCGGCCGTCCCGCGCCTCCCGACCGCACCACCACCGGCAGAACGGAGCCGACCCGCATGGGCGAGCAGACCCCCACCCAGTTCTCCCCGGAGACCCTGGCGCAGTACGCCGGGCTCGGCATCGACCTGCCGTCGTTCTTCTCGGCCGGGCCGCTCGGCGGGCGGATGGGCATCCAGATCGTCGAGGCCACGTCCGAGAAGGTGGTGGGCACCATGCCCGTCGAGGGCAACACGCAGCCGTACGGGCTGCTGCACGGCGGGGCGTCCGCGGTGCTGGCGGAGACGCTGGGGTCGGTCGGGGCGATGCTGCACGGGGGGCCGAGCAAGATCGCGGTCGGGGTGGACCTCAATGCGACGCATCACCGCAGTGTGCGCAGTGGGAGCGTGACGGGGACGGCGACGCCGGTGCACCGGGGGCGGTCCTCGGCCAGCTACGAGATCGTCATCACCGACGACGCCAGCGGCAAGCGGGTCTGCACCGCGCGCCTCACCTGCATGCTGCGCCCCGCCTCCCCGCCCCAGCCCGCCCCCACCGCCACCGCCTGAGCGCCCCCGGCCGGCCCCGCACCGGGACGGCCGCTCAGTGCTTGGGGCCGACGTGGCGGTCCATGAGCGCGACGGCCTCCCGGCGGGCGATCGAGATGTTCGCCGCCCCGCCCCGGCGGCGGCTCTCGGTCCAGGTGACGCCGACGGCGTCCAGCGTGTCGGTGAAGAGGGCCCGGATGTCGGCCGAGGTGTTGGTGAAGAAGTACCGCGGATACTCGTAGCGCTTCGGCCGGCCGCCGATCGTGCGGACGGTCCAGTTGGTGATCCGGCAGCCGTCGGAGTGGATCAGGCCGCGTACGAACTCCCACGGACACGCGTCCACCCTCTCCTGCTGCCAGGGAGCGAGCGCGATGCTCCGCTCGTGCTTGCGGCCCGGGCCGTGCTGAGGGAAGACGGCCGGCCACTGCTTGCTCAGCGACGTGACCTGGACGCAGCCCTGTTGCTGCACCCGGAAGACGGGGCCTTCCGGGCGGACGGCGCGGATCGCGGCCTCGCAGGCGTCGATGAGCCCCGGCCACGCGTTGCCGCACGCGATGCGCAGCGCGTACACGCCGCGGCCGTTGCCGCTGAGGCAGCCGTCGCCGAGGTAGAGGCCGAGCAGGTAGGGATAGGCGGGGCCGTCCGTGCGCAGCGACGCGGTGCCGCGGCTGACCGGCTCGATGCCGTGGTCGCGCCAACTCCGCAGTGCGGCACGCGATATGCCGGTGGAGCGGCTCACGGAGTTCAGGCTGCGGCCGGTGGCCATCTCCGCCAGCGCGTGGCGTCGCGTCGCGGAATCGTACATACGAACCATGATCGACACATGATCCGACGGAGGGAATGCCCGCCGGGGATGTTCACCCGGTCGGAGTAGGTCCCACGAGTGCGTCAGCCTTCGATTCGAAGGTAAAGTGCCCCGAGTCGGACTCGAACCGACACTGTATGGGTTTTGAATCCATTGCCTGCTGCCAATTGGGCTACCGGGGCCTTCAAAACAGAGGTCAGCCTACCACCTCCGTGTTCAAACTCTACCCGAGCTAGGTAGGCTCAGGTAGCAGGATTCGACGCCATGACCCGAGGAGCACCGCACCGTGAGCGCCCCCGACGAGCCCACACCCGCGCAGGATGACGCTGCCCCGCATGTGCCGCCCGCGACCACGCGGGTCGTCATCGCCGAGGACGAGGCGCTGATCCGGCTGGACCTGAAGGAGATGCTGGAGGAGGAGGGCTACGCGGTCGTCGGCGAGGCGGGCGACGGCGAGACCGCGGTGAAGCTCGCCGAGGAGCTCCGCCCGGACCTGGTGATCCTGGACGTCAAGATGCCGGTCCTCGACGGCATCAGCGCCGCGGAGCGGATCGCCGGGGAGAAGCTGGCCCCCGTGCTGATGCTCACCGCCTTCTCCCAGCGCGAGCTGGTCGAGCGGGCCCGGGACGCGGGCGCGATGGCGTACCTGGTGAAGCCGTTCACCAAGAGCGACCTGGTGCCGGCGATCGAGATGGCGGTGAGCCGCTTCCAGGAACTGCGCGCCCTGGAGGCGGAGATCGCCGACCTGTCGCTGCGGCTGGAGACCCGCAAGCTGGTGGACCGGGCGAAGAGCGTGCTCCAGACCAAGTACGGGCTGACCGAGCCGGCGGCGTTCCGCTGGATTCAGAAGACGTCGATGGACCGGCGGATGTCGATGCAGGCGGTGGCGCAGGCGGTCATCGACGAGGTGACGGAGAAGTAGGTCCCCGCCCGCGGTACAGGGCGGCTGCACGGTACGGGTAAGGCCCGCGCTCCTGGAGTGCGGGCCTTACCCGTCGATCGGTCCCGGTGTGCCCCGGGGCGCCGGTCAGTCCTCGCCGAGGTACGTCTTGCGGACGCCCTCGTCGTGCAGGAGTTCCTGGCCGCTGCCGGAGATCTTGATGCTGCCGATCTCCATGACGTGGGCCTGGTCGGCGAGCGAGAGGGCGGCCTGGGCGTTCTGCTCGACGAGCAGGATGGTCATGCCCTGGGACCGCAGCTCGACGATGGTGGCCATGATCTTCTGCATCATGATCGGCGAGAGGCCCATGGAGGGCTCGTCGAGCATCAGCAGCTTGGGCTGGGACATCAGGGCGCGTCCCATGGCGAGCATCTGCTGCTCGCCGCCGGACAGGGTGCCGGCGGCCTGCTTGCGGCGTTCCCCGAGGATCGGGAACAGCTCGTAGGCGCGCTCGACGTCCTTGGTGATGCCGGCGGCGTCCCGGCGGAGGAAGGCGCCGAGCAGCAGGTTCTGCTCGATGCTGAGCCGGGGGAAGATGTGCCGGCCCTCCGGGGAGTGGGCCAGGCCCAGGGAGACGATCTTGTGCGGGGGTACCCGGGTGAGCACCTTGCCGTCGAAGGTGACCCGGCCGCCGATCGGCTTGAGCAGGCCGCTGAGGGTGCGCAGGGTGGTGGTCTTGCCGGCGCCGTTGGTGCCGATGAGGGTGACGACCTGGCCGGCCTCGACGGTGAACGAGATGCCCTTGACGGCCTCGATCTTGCCGTAGGCGACCCGGAGGTCCTCTACTTCGAGCAGTGCGGTCATCGGTCGTTCTCCTGCTCCTGCGCGCCGGTGCCGGTGCCGGCCTCGTTGTCGCCGTCGGCCGCCGGTTCCGGTTCGGCCGCCGGTTCCGCCTCGAACGGCTCGCCCAGGTAGGCCGCGACGACGCGCTCGTCGCTCTGGACGACGTCGGCGGTGCCCTCGACCAGTTTCTGGCCCTGGACGAGGACGGCGACGCGGTCGCAGAGGTTGAAGATGAACCGCATGTCGTGCTCGATGACGAGCACCGCGATGCCCTGGTCCCGGATGGCGAAGACCAGTTCCTCGGTGGCGCGGGTCTCCTGCGGGTTCATGCCGGCGGTGGGCTCGTCGAGCAGGAGCAGCCCGGGCTCGCTGGCGAGCGCGCGGGCGATCTCCAGCTTGCGCTGCTCGCCGTAGGGGAGGTTGCGGGCGAGGTGGTCGGCCTTGGCCGCGAGGCCGGTGAACTCCAGGAGTTCCATGGCCCGTTCCCGGGAGCGGGCCTCGGCCTTGTGGTAGCGCGGTCCGCGGATGAGGGCGGAGAAGAGGCCCTCGCGGGTGCGGGTGTGCCGGCCGACGAGGACGTTCTCCAGCACGGTCATGTTGGCGAACAGCCGGATGTTCTGGAAGGTGCGGGCGACGCCTGCCTTGGTGACGAGGTGGGGCTTGGGCGGCAGGACGGTGCCCTGGTAGCGGACGGAGCCCTCGGTGGGGACGTACAGCCCGGTGAGGCAGTTGAAGAAGGTGGTCTTGCCGGCGCCGTTGGGGCCGATCAGGCCGACGATCTCACCGCTGTTGACGGTGAGGCTGACGTCGCGGACGGCGGTGAGGCCGCCGAAGCGCATGATGACGCCGTTGGCCTGGAGCAGCGGGGTGCTGCCGGGGGTGGCCGCCGGGGCGGCGGGGGTGCTGGTCGTCGTGGTCATGGTGTCCTTCACGCCCCTGCCGCGCCGGCGGCCGCGCCGTCGCCGCCGACGGCCGGCTGTGCGGGGACGAGGGTTTCGTCCGGGGCCGGGGGTTCGTCCTTGTGGAACTCCAGCTGGCGGCGGCGGTTGGCGATGATGCCCTCGGGCCGGAACCGCATGATGAGTACGAGGGTGACGCCGAAGGCGAGGAGTTCGTAGCGCTGGAGGAAGCCGAGCTTCTCGGGGATGAGGTAGAGCAGGGCCGCGCCGAGGACGGGTCCGGTGACGGTGCCCATGCCGCCGAGGACGACGGCGGCGAGCAGGAACGCCGAGTTGGGCGGTGCGGCGCCGGAGAACTGGTACGGGTTGGGCACGACGCTGTAGGTGACGTGGGCGCTGACGGTGCCGGCCAGGCCGGCGAGGGAGGCGCCGAGCGCGAACGCGATGAGCTTGACCCGGAAGCCGTTGATGCCCATGGCGGTGGCGGCGGTCTCGTCCTCGCGGATGGCGATCCAGGAGCGGCCGATCCGGGAGTCGGAGGCGCGGGTGAAGACGAGGACCACGATCACCGTGATGACGAGCATCAGCAGGTAGTAGTTGGCGAACCGGCCCAGCGTGATGGAGCCCATGGTGTGCGGGTCGCCGAGGTTGTAACCGAAGATCGACAGGTCGGGGATCTGCGAGATGCCGTTCGGGCCGTTGGTGACCTTGGGGCCGGAGACGCCGTCGAGGTTGTTGACCGCGATGCGGAAGATCTCTCCGAAGCCGAGGGTGACGATGGCCAGGTAGTCGCCGCGCAGCCGCAGGGTGGGGGCGCCGATGAGGACGCCGAAGACGAGCGAGGCGGCCATGCCGGTGAGGGCGGCGGCCCAGAACGGGAACTGGACGCCGGACCAGATGGAGTACTCGGAGCCGGAGACCAGGGCGGCGGCGTAGGCGCCGACGCCGAGGAAGGCGACGTAGCCGAGGTCGAGCAGGCCGGTGAGGCCGACGACGATGTTCAGGCCGAGGGCGACGGTGCCGAAGATGAGGATGTTGACGCCGAGGTTCGCCCAGTGCTCGTTGTTCTGCACGAACGGGTAGGCGATGGCGGCGAGGATGCCCATCAGGATGGCGAACGGCCGGTGGTCGGCGGTGATCTTGGAGAACTGCCGGGTGAGTCCGGCGGCGTTGAACGACCACAGGGTGAAGGCGACCAGGATCAGGTAGCCGACGAAGAGTTCGGTGTATCCGGTGGCCAGGCCGTAGGTGAGGACCTTCACGCCGACGGCGGCGACCACGACGATGGCCAGGTACTGCACCCACGCGGGGGCCCGGGCCGGGTCGGGGACGGACAGTTCGGTGTGGTGCAGCCGGGCCTGGCGCAGCCGGCGGTAGGTGGCGCGGGCGGCGCCGTTCTCGCTCAGCCGGCCGAGTTCGTAGTACTCGGCGTCGGTGGCGTCCAGCGGCTGGCGGTTGATGGGCAGGGCCAGGGCGCCGACGAGCAGGACGAGCGAGGCGATGGCGGCGACGAAGCCGCCGGGGTTGAGGTTGGCCAGGCCGCCGAGTTCCTGGGCGATGGCGATGACGGCGTACCAGGTGGTGGCGAAGGTGCCGGCGGCCAGCAGGAGGACGGCGTTGGCGGAGCGGTTGGGCACCAGCCAGGTCAGGCCCTTGACGCCGAAGGCGCCGAGGGCGAGGAGCCCGGTGAGGACGGCGCCGATCAGGGTGAGGACCTGGAGGCCGCCGGGGTAGCCGTTGACGGTGAGGTCGCCGGGGAAGTCGGAGGTGTAGGTCCACGACATGAACGTGGAGGCCACGGTGCCGACGGCGCCGACGAGGGTCGCGATGCGGGCGGCGGCGGGCGGCAGGCTGAGGTAGGAGTCGGCGCGCGGGGCGTCGGGGCGGGTGGTGCCGAGCGGGGTGGGCTGGAGCGCCTCGGTGGCGGGGATGTCGGTCATGGGTGTCACGCCCTGTCCGCTACGCGTTCACCCAGCAGGCCCTGTGGTCGGACCAGGAGGACCACGATGAGCAGGACGAATGCCCATACGTTGGCCCAGCCCTGTCCGCCGAGCTGGTGCATGCCGGGGATGTTGGCGATGTAGGCGGTGGCGCAGGCTTCGGCGATGCCGAGGACGAGTCCGCCGAGCATGGCCCCGTAGATGTTGCCGATGCCGCCGAGGACGGCGGCGGTGAAGGCTTTCAGGCCGGCCTGGAAGCCCATGTTGTAGTTGATCTGGCCGTACTTCAGGCCGAAGGCGACGCCGGCGACGGCGGCGAAGAGGCCGCCGATGGCGAAGGCGATCACGATGATGCGGTTGGTGTCGATGCCCATGAGCTGGGCGGTGTCCGGGTCCTGCGCGGTGGCCTGCATGGCGCGGCCGGTGCGGCTGGTGCGGACGAAGGCGGCCAGGCCGATCATGCAGATCGCGGCGGCGACGACGAGGAAGATGTCGTTGCGCTGCACGCTGATGGAGCCGAGGTGGTACGGGTGGGTGCCGAGCTGCGGGAAGTTCTTGGCGTTGTCGGCGCCGGGGTACCAGACGAAGATCGCCTGCTGGAGGGCGAGGGAGAGGCCGATCGCGGTGATCAGCGGGGCGAGGCGTGGTGCGCCGCGCAGCGGCCGGTAGGCGAACCGTTCGGCGCCGACGGCTATGAGCACGGAGACGATGGCGCCGCCGATGAGCATCAGGGGCAGTGCGGCCCAGATGTTCATACCGTCGGGCAGGACGTTCCATACGGTGAGCGCGCCGAACGCGCCGGTCATGAAGATCTCGCCGTGGGCGAAGTTGATGAGCTGGACGATGCCGTACACCATCGTGTAGCCGATGGCGATGAGCCCGTACATCGAGCCGAGGAACAGCCCGTTGGCCAGCTGTTGCGGCAGGGTGTGCACCGCATGGCCTCCATGTCGCTGGGAGCAGGTGGGTGGGGACGGGTCGCGGGTGGGTGGTGCGGCGGGCGGGTGGGTCGCGGGGGCGGCAAGCAGTGGGGCGGGGGGGGGGGGGGGGGGGGGGGGGGGGGGGGGGGGGGGGGGGGGGGGGGGGGGGGGGGGGGGGGGGGGGGTGTTCGGGGGGGGGATGGTGGGGTGGGTGTGGGGGGGGGGGGAGGGGGGGGGTGGGGGGGGGGGGGGGGGGGGGGGGGGGGGGAGAGCTGTTGCTCTCATCCCCGGCCCCCCCCCCCCCCCCGGCCCTCGGTGCTGCGGGGTCGGTCAGCCCGTGTAGACGCCGCTCTTCACGGCGGTCCACTTGCCGTTCTTGACCTGGTAGACGGTGAGCTGCTTGTTGGTGGTGTCGCCGTACTGGTCGAAGGAGACGTGGCCGGCGATGCCCTGGAAGTCGGTCTTCTGGACGGCGTCGACGACCTTGGAGCGGGCGTCGTTCATGGCCGGCAGCTTGCCGCCGTTGGCGTCCATGACGCTCTTGACGGCGTTGATGATGGCGGTGGCGGCGTCGTAGGAGTAGCCGCCGTAGGTGCCGTAGTCGCCGGGGTACTTCGCGGCCTTGTAGGCCTTGATGAAGTTCTGGGCGGCCGGGAGGGTGTCGACGGGGACGCCGACGGAGGTGGCGAGGTCGCCGTTGGCGGCCGCGCCCGCGGTCTTGATGTACGTGTCGGAGTACATGCCGTCGCCGCCCATGAGCGGGATGTTCACGCCGCCGGCCTTGAGCTGCTTGGTGATCAGCTCGGACTCGTCGTACTGGCCGCCGTAGTAGAGCATGTCGGCGTGCGACTGCTTGATCTTGGTGACCAGCGCGGAGTAGTCGGTGTCACCGGTGTTGACGTGGTCGGTGCCGGCGATCTTGCCGCCGAGGGCGGCGAACTTGCTCTTGAAGATCGACGCGAGGCCGGCGCCGTAGGCCTGCTTGTCGTCGACGACGAAGACGTCCTTCTTCTTCAGGGTGTTGTAGGCGTAGTCCGCCGCGAAGCCGCCCTGGTTGGCGTCGGTGGTGGCGGTGCGGAAGTAGGTCTTGAAGGGGCGGACCTTCTTGCCGGTGGCCCAGTTCTTGCCCTGGGTGAGGTCGGGGTTGGTGTTGGCCGGCGAGATCTCCACCAAGTTGGCGGTGGCGAAGACCTGCTGCATGGATTCGGCCACACCGGAGTTGAGCGGGCCGACCACGCCGATGACGTTGTTGTCCTGCACCAGGGCGGTGGCGTTCTGCTGGCCGGTGGCGGGCAGCGCCTTGTCGTCCAGCGCCTTGACCTTGAAGGTCACGCCGGGCACGAGCTTCTTGGAGTTGGCGTCGTCCACCGCGAGCTGCGTGCCGTACTGCAGGCCCAGGCCGGTGGCGGAGTTCTGGCCGGTGAGCGGCGCGTCGACGCCGATGGTGAGCGTGACGCCGCTGCCACCACCGTCGCCGCCGCTCTTCTTGCTGTCGTCGCTGCGCGATCCGCAGGCGGTCAGAGTGAGGGCTCCTGTGGTCAATACGGAGGTGAGCAGCAGCAAAGAGCGGTGTCGCACAAGCGGTCCTTTCCCCTGGCTCGACCGGTCCTCGTGGACGGTCGAAGTCGCACGCTTCAGTCCGATCGCTAATTCGGAGGCGCGGTGACTGGCCGTGACTCTAGGCGCGTGATGGGGGGTCGGGGAGCAGTACGGCGAAGAGTGTGACTGTCTTGTTATGCCAAACGTCTGTTCTTGAGCTTCAGTTGAGGTTTGCCGTGCTGTTTGGGTGCTTTGCGCGGGGTCCGCATGATGAGAACGTGCACTTCGAGTGGGCGCGGCAGGCCGGCGGCAGCGGTACGCCGTCATTTCGGACAAGATCGACGCAACGGGAATACGGGGGCGGCGGCGCACGGCGGCGGCGAGGGAGCGCGGGCCGCCGATTGCGTATTGCAGACAGGTAACAGAGTGTTAATTGCGAGGGTTCGGAGTTTCCGCCACTGGCCGAAAACCGACGGGCCCCGCCGGACTGTCCGTCTGGCGGGGCCCCCTATTGGAGAAGGGGCGCCGACCGCTCCAAGCTGGGAAGTCAGCACCAACGTCGGCAATGGTGCATTACCGTTTCGGGGAGTCGTCCTCACCGATGTGGTGGACCCGGACCATGTTGGTGGTGCCGGGCATTCCGGGCGGCGAACCGGCCGTGATCACCACGACGTCGCCCTTCTTGCAGCGGCCGATCCGCAGCAGCTGCTCGTCGACCTGCTGCACCATCTCGTCGGTGGTCTGCACCGTCGGGCCGAGGAACGTCTCGACGCCCCAGGTCAGGTTGAGCTGGGAGCGGGTGTCCTCCTCGGGGGTGAAGGCGAGCACCGGGATCGGCGAGCGGTAGCGGGACAGCCGGCGCACCGTGTCGCCGGACTGGGTGAAGGCCACCAGGTACGACGCGCCGAGGAAGTCGCCCATCTCGGCGGCGGCGCGGGCCACGGCGCCGCCCTGGGTGCGCGGCTTGTTGCTGTCGGTGAGCGGCGGCAGCCCGGCGGCGAGGATGTCCTCCTCTGCGGCGGCGACGATCCGGGACATCACCTTGACCGTCTCGATCGGGTGCTTGCCGACGCTGGTCTCGCCGGAGAGCATCACCGCGTCGGTGCCGTCGATCACCGCGTTGGCGACGTCGCTGGCCTCGGCGCGGGTGGGGCGGGAGTTGTCGATCATCGAGTCGAGCATCTGGGTGGCGACGATGACCGGTTTCGCGTTGCGCCGGGCGAGTTTGACCGCGCGCTTCTGGACGATCGGCACGGCCTCCAGCGGCATCTCGACGCCCAGGTCGCCGCGGGCGACCATGATGCCGTCGAAGGCGTCGACGATGTCCTCCAGGTTCTCCACCGCCTGCGGCTTCTCGATCTTGGCGATCACCGGGACCCGGCGCCCCTCCTCCGCCATGATCCGCAGCACGTCGTCCATGTCGCGCCCGCTGCGCACGAAGGACAGCGCGATGACGTCGGCGCCGGTGCGCAGCGCCCAGCGCAGGTCGCGGATGTCCTTGTCGGACAGCGCCGGGACGGAGACCGCGACGCCGGGCAGGTTCAGGCCCTTGTTGTCGGAGACCATGCCGCCCTCGATCACCATGGTGTGCACGCGGGGGCCCTCGACGTCGGTCACCTCCAGGGTGACCCGGCCGTCGTCGACGAGGATGCGCTCACCTCGGGCGACGTCGGCGGTCAGGCCCTTGTAGGTGGTGCCGCAGATCGTCTGGTCGCCCTCGATGTCGTCGACGGTGATGGTGAACTCGTCGCCGCGTTCAAGCAGTACGGGCCCCTCGGCGAAACGTCCCAGCCGGATCTTCGGGCCCTGAAGGTCCGCGAGGATGCCGACGCTGCGCCCGGTCTCGTCGGCGGCCTTGCGTACGCGGCGGTAGCGGTCCTCGTGTTCGGCGTAGCCGCCGTGGCTGAGGTTCAGGCGGGCGACGTCCATCCCCGCCTCGACCAGTGCTTTGATCTGGTCGTAGGACTCGGTGGCAGGACCCAGGGTGCAGACAATTTTGGCTCGGCGCATGTGTCGAGCGTATGACTTACTCGTTGGTAGGGAGCGCGGTGACGCCAACAGCCCAACGACGTTCGGATTAACGGTTGTTGACAAGTGTCGAAGTGTGTGCGGGCGCCCGCTCCGATGAGCGGTCCGCGGTCCTCGCGCGCGGTCGTCGCCGGCCCATCGTGTACGAGCGGCGGGCCGTTCACTCCCCGGGGGTGTTGCCGGGCCCCTCCTCTGGTCCAGAATCTACGCGCGTCGCGATGCCGTCCGGCCGCGCCCACCGCCCGACCCCTTCAGGGAGAACCCGACATGCCGCTCAACCGCAGGGACTTCATCAACCGATCCGCCGCGACAGGTGCGGGCGTCGCGCTCACCGGAGCGGCCGGTGCGGTGGCGGCGGCACCGGCGCAGGCGGCCGACCGGCAGCCCGCGCCCGGCCACGGCCACCGGCCCACCACTTACAGCCTGCGGGTGCTGGGCACCACCGACGTCCACGGCCACGCCCTGAACTGGGACTACTTCACCGACGCCGAGTACGACGACGCGACCCACAACGACGTCGGCATGGCGAAGCTCGCCACCCTCGTCGAGGACGCCCGCGCCGAGAAGGGCCACGACCGCACCCTGCTCGTCGACGCCGGCGACATCATCCAGGGCACCCAGCTGTCCTACTACTTCGCCCGCGTCGAGCCGATCACCGGCGCGAAGAAGGGCCCCCAGCACCCGATGGCGCTGGCCATGAACCACATGCGCTACGACGCCGCCGCCCTGGGCAACCACGAGTTCAACTACGGCATCCCGCTGCTGCGCGCCTTCCAGGACCAGTGCGACTTCCCGCTGCTGGCCGCGAACGCCGTGGACGCCAAGACGCTGCGCCCGGCCTTCCCGCCCTACCTCGTCAAGGAACTGCGGGTGAAGGGCGGCCCGAACATCAAGGTCGGCATCCTGGGCCTGACCAACCCGGGCATCGCGGTGTGGGACAAGGCCAACGTGCAAGGCCAGCTGTCCTTCCCCGGCCTGGTCGAGCAGGCCCGGGTGTACGTCCCCAAGCTGCGCGCGCTCGGCTGCGACGTGGTGTTCTGCACCGACCACTCCGGGCTGGACGGCAGCACCACCTACGGCGACGCGGTGCCCTACCCGGAGAACGCCTCCTCGCTGGTCGCCGCGCAGGTGCCCGGTATCGACGCGATCCTGGTCGGCCACACCCACGTGGAGCGCCCGCAGACCCTGGTGGTCAACGAGGAGACCGGCAGGACCGTGGTGCTGTCCGAGCCGCTGATGTGGGGCATGCGGCTGAGCGTCTTCGACATCGACCTGGAGCTGGAGCACGGCCGCTGGAAGGTCACCTCCGTCAAGGCCGAGGTGCGCAACGCCAACACCGTCGAGGAGGACCCGGCCGTCGCCAAGCTGGTGCGCGACGAGCACCAGAAGGTCGTCGACTACGTCAACCAGGTCGTCGGCACCTGCACCGAGGCGATGTCCGCGGCGGAGTCCACCTACAAGGACACCCCGATCATCGACTTCATCAACAAGGTCCAGGCCGACACCGTCACCGCCGCGCTGGCCGGCACCGACTACGCCGACCTGCCGGTGCTCTCCCAGGCGTCGCCCTTCTCCCGCACCGCGGCCATCCCCGCCGGGCAGGTCTCGCTGCGCGACGTGGCGGGCCTGTACGTCTACGAGAACACCCTGGACGCCAAGCTGCTGACCGGCGCCCAGATCAAGGACTACCTGGAGTGGTCCGCGGAGTACTTCGTGCAGACCGCGCCGGACGCCGCCGTGGACGTCACGAAGATCACCAACGCGAACAACACCCCCGACTTCAGCTACGACGTGCTCAGCGGGGTGTCGTACGACATCGACATCGCGCAGCCGGCCGGCTCGCGGGTCACCAACCTCACGCACGGCGGCGCGGCGCTCGACCCGGCCGCGCAGTTCGTGCTCGCGGTGAACAACTACCGCTCCAGCGGCGGCAGCAACTACCCGCACGTGGCCGCCGCGCAGTCGGTGTGGTCCACCTCCGACGAGATCCGCAACACCATCATCGCGTGGGTGCAGGCGCACGGCACGATCGACCCGGCCGGCTTCGGCGGCGACCAGTGGCAGCTCACCCGCGACGGAGTTCCGCTGTTCGGCTGAGCTCCTGGGCCGTGTCGGCGGCCCCCGCACCCGCTCCCGTCCCCTGCCCTGTCCCCTGCCCCGCGCCCGGTCCGCCGGCCGGGGCGGGGCCGGGCAGGCCGAAGGTGGTGAACGCGGTCCGGTCCGGCAGCCGGTAGTGCTCCGTGCCGGTCAGCAGCGCGGTCAGGTCGTTGAGCACCACCGCGGACCGCCAGGCGGCGAGCCCCAGGTCGGGCGCGCCCACGCCGTGCGTGTGGCGCTCGGCGTTCTGCACGTAGATCCGGCCGGAGACCGAGGGGTCCAGCCGCATCCGGTAGCGGGCGTCGATCTGCGGCCGGCCCGACGCGTCCCGCCCGACGTACGGCGCGAGCGGGTCGAGCAGCCGGTCCAGCGGGCGCTCCTCGTAACCGGTGGCGAGCACCACCGCGTTGGTCACCAGCCGGGTGCGGGTGCCCTGTTCGGCGTGCTCCACGTGCAACTCGACGCTCTGCGTGCCCAGCCGGCCGGCGGTGCGGACGCTGACGCCCGGCGCGAGCACCGCGTCGGGCCAGCCGCCCTCCAGGGAGCGGCGGTACAACTCGTCGTGGATCTCGCTGATCGTCTCGGTGTCGATGCCCTTGTGCAGCTGCCACTGCTGCGGCACCAGCCGGTCCCGGACCGGCTCGGCGAGCTGGTGGAAGTAGCGGGTGTAGTCGGGGGTGAAGTGCTCCAGGCCGAGCTTGCTGTACTCCATGGGCGCGAACGCCGGGGTCCGGGCCAGCCAGGTAATCCGCTCCCGGCCGGGCGGGCGCTGCCGCAG
This sequence comes from Actinacidiphila sp. bgisy145, assembly GCF_057708125.1. Lineage (NCBI taxonomy): Bacteria > Bacillati > Actinomycetota > Actinomycetes > Kitasatosporales > Streptomycetaceae > Actinacidiphila > Actinacidiphila sp. bgisy145. The sequence continues at coordinate 157,420 of NZ_JBYIRL010000005.1, read as the reverse complement.
CAGGTCGAGGAAGACCTCGGCGCCCGACTGCCCGGAGCCGACCACGGTGATGTGCTCGGCGGCCAGCAGCCGTTCGCGCTCCTGGAGGTAGCGCGAGGAGTGCACGACCGGCACCGCCGGGGAGTCCGCGAGCGGCCGCAGCGGCTCGGGGACGTGCGGCCGGGTGCCGACGCCGATCACCAGGTGCCGGGCGTAGGTGCGGGCCAGCGCCTCGGCCTCGCCGTGCGCGTCGACGTGGGTGTGGTCCACCTCGAACAGGGCGCGGGCCGGGTTCCACCGCACGCTGTCGACCTGCTGGCCGAAGTGGGTGGTGGGCAGTGCCTGGGCGACCCAGCGGCAGTAGGCGTCGTACTCGGCGCGGTGCACATGGAAGCGCTCGGCGAAGTAGAACGGGAAGAGCCGGTCGCGGCCGCGCAGCCAGTTGAGGAAGCTCCAGCGGCTGGTGGGGTCGGCGAGGGTGACCAGGTCCGCGAGGAAGGGCACCTGGAGGGTGGCGCCGTCGATGAGTAGCCCGGGGTGCCAGCGGAAGTCGGGGCGCTGGTCGTAGAAGGCGGCGGTCAGCTCCGGGACGCCGTCGGCGAGCGCGGCCAGGGAGAGGTTGAACGGGCCGATGCCGACGCCGAGCAGGTCGAAGGGCTCCTCCGCGGGCGCGGCGGTGCCGGGGGCGCCGTCGGCGCCGGACGGGGTGGGGTTCATCGTGCCGTGGTGCCTTCCGTGGTGAGGTGGAGCAGCCGGTCGAGGTCGTCGGGGCGCAGGTGCGGGTTGAGCAGGGTGGCCTTGAGCCAGAGCCGGCCGTCGGCGCGGGCCCGGCCGAGTACGGCGCGGCCCTCGTGGAGCAGGCGGCGCCGCAGCTCGGCGGTCTCCTCGTCGTCCGCGGCGGTCGGGCGGAACAGGACGGTGCTGATCGCGGGCCGGGCGTGCAGGGTGAGCGCGGGGTGGCGCTCGATGCGGTCGGCGAGGTCGTGGGCGAGGTCGCAGACGGCGTCGACGAGGGCGGCGAGGCCCTCGCGGCCCAGGGCGCGCAGGGTGACGGCGACCTTGAGGATGTCGGGGCGGCGGCTGGTGCGCAGCGAGCGGCCGAGCAGGTCGGGCAGGCCGGCCTCGGTGTCGTCGGCGGCGTTGAGGTAGTCGGCCTGGTGGGTCAGCGGGCGCAGCGCGGTGCCGTCGGGTACGGCCAGCAGTCCGGCGGCGACCGGCTGCCAGCCGAGTTTGTGCAGGTCGAGGGTGACGGAGACGGCGGACTGCAACCCGTCGAGCTTGGCGGCCTCGCGGCTGCTGAACAGCAGGGGGCCGCCGTAGGCGGCGTCGACGTGGAGTTCGGCGCCGTGCTGCCCGGCGGCGTGGGCGATCGCGGGCAGCGGGTCGATGGCGCCGCTGTCGGTGGTGCCGGCAGTGGCCACCACCAGGGGGCGGCCGGGCAGTTGGTCGAGTGCGGTGTCCACGGCGGCCGGGTCGAGGACGCCGGCGGGGGTGTCGAGCACGATCGGCTGCGGCAGGCCGAGCAGCCAGGCGGCGCGCTGGACGCTGTGGTGGGCGTTGGCGCCGCACACCACCTGGACCCGGGGGCCGCCGGCGGCGCGCTCGCGGGCGAGCAGCAGGGCGAGCTGGTTGGACTCGGTGCCGCCGGTGGTCACCAGCGCGTCGGGCGCGGGCAGGTCGGGGTAGACGAGGGCGGCCAGCGCCGCGGTCACCCGTGCTTCGAGGGCGCTGGCGGCGGGGGCCTGGTCCCAGGAGTCCATGGACGGGTTGAGCGCGGAGGCGGCAAGGTCCGCGGCCACCGCGACCGCCAGCGGCGGGCAGTGCAGGTGGGCGGCGCACAGCGGGTCGGCGGGGTCGGCGGCGCCGGCCGCCATGAGGTGCACCAGGGTGGCGAGTGCTTCGTGCTCGCCGGTGCCGGCCAGCGGCAGTACGTCGGGGGCGGCCTGCTCGACGAGCCGGGCGACGCCTTGCGGTCCGCCGCCCGGCATCGGACCGCCGCGGTCGCGGGCACCGTCCGCCAGCGCGCCGCAGACGGTGTCCACCAGGGGGCGCAGCGCCTCGGCGGTTCCACGTCCTCCGGCAAGTCCGGGCATCGGCATGGGTGTTCCTCACTCAGCGGCGGCACGGCGCGGCCCGACCGGCGCCCGCCGGCGCGCACGACAAGGGCGTTGTGTTCAACGACCGCTGCCCCGAATGGGTACGTCCCCACCCCGACCCGCGCCCGTCCCCCGAACTCTCCCCAACTCGCCTCGATTTCAGGCCAGTTGAAGATCCACGCTACGTCACATCTCCCGCCGGGCGGGGCCGGGGTGTGGACGGAGGGGCGCCGCCCCTCCGCTCCCCGAGCCGAACGGCCTTCGGCCGGGGCCGAACGAGCGGACGGGCTCGGCCCCAGAGCGGACCGGGCCCCGCACCCGCCAGGGCACCCCACAAAGCCCCGCGGCCCGCGCACCGCGCTGGCGTCACGGACCGCCCGCGCGGCACCCCGTGACGCCCTGGCGTCGGTGCGGGAAAGGGGCCCGCTCAGGCGGGGAAGACCTGGTGGATGCGCAGGGCGCGGGCGAGGTCGTCGACTTGGTCGGTCAGGGCGCGGCGCAGGGCCGGGGTGAGGGTGGGGTCGTCCAGGGCGGCGCGGCCCAACGCCAGGGCGGGTGCGGTGACTTCGGTGCCGGGGAAGCCGCGGCGGGCGACGGCGTCGGAGATCGCGGGGCCGCGCCGGGCGGCGGCCGCTGCCGCGTCGGGGTAGTAGCGCGGCAGGTAGTCGGCGAGCACCTCCCGCTGCTCGGGGTGCCAGAAGCCGTCCGCGGCCGCGCCGACCAGGTGCGCGGAGCGCGACTCGTGGAAGATCGCCTGCCAGGCGGCGGCCTTGGCCCCGGGGTCGGGCAGGGACGCGCGGCAGCGGGCGGCGGCCTCGTGTCCGGCGGCGCCGGGGTCGCGGGCCAGCTCCGCGTCGATGTCGGCGCTGTCGGCCGCGCCGAGGACGGCCAGCCGTGCCAGCAGCAGCCAGCGCAGTTCCTGGTCGAGGGTGTCGCCGCCGGGCCCGGTGCCCGTGTCGTACCAGCCGCGCAGTTCGGCCGTCCCGGCGTCGCCCGCCGCGGAGGCGGCCAGTGCGCGCAGGGCGGTGAGCCGGTTGCCGGGGCGGCCCTCGGCGAGCAGCGCGCGGGCGGTGGCGGCGAGTGCGGCGAGCGCCGCGGGCCGCGCCTGCGGGCCGAGGTAGCGGTCGGCGACGGTCACCCGGGCGAAGGTGAGCACCCCGTGCACGATCGACGGGTCGGCCTCCCCCGGCAGGTGCCGGCCCACCAGGTCCAGGTACTGCGCGGGCGCCAGCCGGGCGTCCCGTACCAGGTCGCGCGCCGCGTTCCAGGCGACGGAGCGCGACAGCGGGTCGGGGATGCTGCCGAGCGCGTCGCGCACCGCCTCCCACGAGCGGTCGTCGAAGCGGACCTTGACGTAGCTGAGGTCGTTGTCGTTGAGCAGCACCAGGTCGGGCCGGGCGCCGTCGAAGGTGCGGCGCTCGACGGCGGCGGTGGCCGTGATGTCCACGGTGGCGCGTTCGCGCAGCACCAGCCGCGCGGTGTCGCCGGGCGCGCGGTCGTAGAGCCCGACGTCGATGCGGTGCGGGCGGTGGCCGCTGTGCCCGATCTCCAGCCGCCAGCCGCCGGGCGCGAGGGACGCGGACGGAGTGAGGGTGTCGATGCCGGTGCTGCGCAGCCACGCCTCGGCCCAGGCGGGCACGTCGCGTTCGGTGGCGGCCGACAGCGAGTCGATGAGATCGGCGAGGCGGGCGTTGCCGAAGCGGTGGCGGGCGAAGTGCGCGTTCAGGCCGGCCAGGAAGTCCTCCCGGCCCATCCAGGTGACCAGTTGGCGCAGCGCGGAGCCGCCCTTGGCGTAGGAGATGCCGTCGATGTTGGTGAGCGCGGACGCGGTGTCGGGCACGTCCTCGGGCAGCGGCGCGACGGGGTGCGTGGAGGGGCGCTGGTCGCTGTCGGAGCCGCGGTACTTGCGGTTGGCGCCGTAGTCGGTCCAGGCGCCGGCGAACTGCGGGTCCTCGGAGACCACCTGGTAGCCCATGTACTCCGCGAACGACTCGTTCAGCCAGATGTCGTCCCACCAGCGCAGGGTGACCAGGTCCCCGAACCACATGTGGGCCATCTCGTGGGCGATGACCACCGCGCGGTTGCGCAGTTCGGTGGGGGTGGCGTCCGAGCGGTAGACGTACTCGTCGCGCAGGACCACCAGTCCGGGGTTCTCCATGGCGCCGAAGTTGAACTCGGGCACGAACGCCTGGTCGTAGGAGTCGAAGGGGTACGGCTCGGCGAACATCTCGCGGTAGCGGTCGAAGCAGCGGAAGGTGAAGGCGAGCAGGTCGGGCGCGGCGCGGTCCAGGTGCGCGGCGAGCGAGCGGCGGGCGTGCAGCGCGAAGGGCAGCCCGGCGTGCTCGGCGCGCACCGCGTGGTAGGGGCCGGCGGCGACCGCGACGGCGTAGGTGGGCAGCGGCGGGGTGGGGGCCATCTGCCAGCGGCCGGGCGCGGTGCGGGTGGCGATGCCGTTGCCGAGCACCGTCCAGTGCTCCGGCGCGGTGACGGCCACCTCGAAGCGGGCCTTCAGGTCGGGCTGGTCGAAGGCGGCGAAGACCCGCCGCACGTCGGCGAGGAACATCTGCGTGTAGAGGTAGGTCTCGCCGTCGGCGGGGTCGGTGAAGCGGTGCATGCCCTCGCCGGTGTGCGAGTAGGCCATGTCGGCCTCGACGCGCAGTTCGTGCGGGCCCTGCGCGAGTCCGGGCAGCGGCAGCCGGTTGCCGTCCAGCAGTGCGGTGTCGACCGGGGTGCCGTCGAGCAGCACACGGTGCAGGGCGGCCGGTTCGACCTCGGCGAAGGTGTCGCAGTCGCGAAGGGCCGCGAAGCGGATGACGGTGGTCGATCCGAAGCGCTCGGCTCCCTGGGTGAGGTCGAGGTCGATCGCGTAGTGCGCTACGGCCAGGTCACGGGCGCGGGTCTCGGCCTCGGCGCGGTTGAGAGCAGGCATGCCCTTCATGCTGCCGCACGAAAGCCGCTGGTGGAACGCCTTCACCGATCATGGATACGAGGCCGGCGCACCTGTGCGAGGCCGCGGTGCCGCGGGGCCCGGCGCGCGTACCGGTGGAGGGGTTACGCTCGCAGGGGCGCGGGGAGGTGGCCATGGACGGGTCGGCGCGGGGCGGCGCGGAGGCGGCCGGGGGGCCGATCGTGCACGGCTTCCCGCATCTGGACACGGTGCGGCGGGCGCTGACCGCGCTGTACCGGCGGCTGTCGGCGGACGGGGTGGCCCGGTTCGCGGCGAGTGTGCGGCGGGAGCTGGTGGACTTCCCCGACGACGAGGACCCGTATCTGGGCGCGCTGCGGGTGGCCCGGGTGATGGTGCGGCACCTGCGGCTGCCGGACGCCCGCATGGTGGTGGGGTTCCGCGACATGGCGCACGCGGGCAGCGTCGAACTGGCCGCGGGCCCGGAGTACTTCGTGGAGCTGCACGCCCGGTTCCGCACCGACCGCCGGGACGTGGGCGCCGCGCTCGCCCACGAGGTGACGCACGTCTACCTGCACCGGCTGGGGCTGGAGTTCCCCGGCACCCGCGACAACGAGATCCTCACCGACACCGCGGCCGCCTACCTCGGCGCGGGCTGGCTGCTGCTGGACGCCTACCGGGAGGAGCCCGCGCTGCGCGGGGAGCGGATCACCATGGCCGCGTACAAGCTCGGCTACCTCACGCCCGAGGAGTTCGGGTACGTCCTGGCCAAGCGGGCGCTCGCCCTCGGCGACGACATCGAGCCCTGGCTGCGCAGTCCGCAGGCCGCGGACGCCTACCGGGCGGGGCTCGAGCGGGCCCGGCAGGACCTGCGCCGGCCGCCGCTGGCCGCCGCGCCGTGGGCGGCCCGCTGCCTGTACGCGCGGCACCGCCGGGCCGGCGCCGCCCCGGACAGCGCCGGCTACGCGTTCACCGGTCCCCCGGCCGACCTGCGCGTCTCCTTCGCCTGCCCGACCTGCTTCCAGCGCATCCGCCTGCCCTGCGCGGGGCGGCTGCGCGCCCGGTGCGCGCTGTGCGCCACGGAGCTGGCCTGCGAGACGTAGGGCCGGGTCCGCGAAGGTCCCGGAAAAGCCACAACGCCCGCCTCCTTGGTCGGGGAGTGGCGAGCGTTGCGGGTGTTGCTGCGTACCGCACGCCGTTGTGCGGGACATCTCGGGTGCCGGGCGGGACCCGGCGGTGCGGCCGATCAGGTCGGCCGGTGACCGGTCAGACGGTGAGCGGCCGGTCGGTCGGGCGGATCGGCGCGGGCAGCGCCGAGGGCACCCCGGTGAGGTAGGCGTCGACGGCCTTCGCCGCGGAGCGCCCCTCGGCGATCGCCCAGACGATCAGCGACTGGCCGCGGCCGGCGTCGCCGGCGACGAACACGCCGTCGACGTTGGTCGCGTAGGAGGCGTCCCGCGCGATGTTGCCGCGCGCGTCCAACTCCAGCCCGATCTGCTCGATCAGCCCGTTCTTCTGGTCGGTGCCGGTGAAGCCCATCGCGAGGGTGACCAGGTCGGCCGGGATGACCCGCTCGGTGCCCTCCTGCGGCACGAACCTGCCGTCCTGGAAGACCACCTCGACCAGGTGCAGTTCGCGCACGTGCCCGTCGGCGTCGCCGGTGAACCGCACGGTGTTGACCGCGTAGACCCGCTCGCCGCCCTCCTCGTGCGCGGAGGTGACCTTGTAGACCATCGGCATCGTCGGCCACGGCTGGTGCGCGGGCCGCTCGTCGGACGGCCGCGGCATGATCTCCAGCTGGGTGACGGACAGCGCGCCCTGCCGGTGCGCGGTGCCGACGCAGTCCGCGCCGGTGTCGCCGCCGCCGATGACCACCACGTGCTTGCCCTCGGCGCTGATCGGCGGGGTGACGAAGTCGCCCTCCTGCACCTTGTTCGCCAGCGGCAGGTACTCCATCGCCTGGTACACGCCGGTCAGTTCGCGGCCCTCGACCGGCAGGTCACGCCACTGGGTGGCGCCGGCCGCGATGACCACCGCGTCGTACCGCCGGACCAGCTTCGCGCCGTCGAGGTCGGTGCCGATCTGCACCCCGGTGCGGAACTTGGTGCCCTCCGCGCGCATCTGCTCGATGCGGCGGTTGATGTGCCGCTTCTCCATCTTGAACTCGGGGATGCCGTACCGCAGCAGCCCGCCGATCCGGTCGGCCCGCTCGTAGACCGCGACGGTGTGGCCGGCCCGGGTGAGCTGCTGGGCGGCGGCCAGGCCCGAGGGGCCCGAGCCGATCACCGCGACGGTCTTGCCGGACAGCCGCTCCGGCGGCTGCGGCGTCACGTCGCCGTTGTCCCACGCCTTGTCGATGATGCTGACTTCGACGTTCTTGATCGTCACCGGCGGCTGGTTGATGCCGAGCACGCACGCGGACTCGCACGGCGCCGGGCACAGCCGCCCGGTGAACTCCGGGAAGTTGTTGGTGGCGTGCAGCCGCTCGGACGCGGCGGTCCAGTCCTCGCGGTAGGCGTAGTCGTTCCACTCCGGGATCAGGTTGCCCAGCGGGCAGCCCTGGTGGCAGAACGGGATGCCGCAGTCCATGCAGCGGCCGGCCTGCTTGCTGACGATCGGCAGCAGCCCGCCGGGGACGTAGACCTCTTTCCAGTCCTGCTTGCGCTCCTCGACCGAGCGGGTCGGGTTGTTCTCACGCGGGGTGGTGAGGAAGCCCTTGGGGTCAGCCATTTGCCGCCTCCATCATCTTCGCGGTCGTCTCGGACTCCGAGAGTCCGGCCAGCTCGGCGGCGTTCTTGGCGGCGAGCACTGCCTTGTAGTCCCTCGGCATGACCTTGCCGAAGCGGGTGAGGGCACCGCCCCAGTCGGCGAGCAGCCGCTCGGCGACGGTGGAACCGGTCTCCTCGAAGTGGCGGCGCACCACGTCGTGCAGCCACGTGATGTCGTCGGCGGTCAGCTGCTCGACCTCGACCATCCCGGGGTTGACGCGCTCGGGGTCCAGGTCCAGCAGGTAGGCGATGCCGCCGGACATGCCGGCCGCGAAGTTCCGGCCGGTGGCGCCGAGCACCACGGCCCGTCCGCCGGTCATGTACTCGCAGCCGTGGTCGCCGACACCCTCGGCCACCACCGTCGCACCGGAGTTGCGCACGCAGAACCGCTCACCGGTGCGCCCGCGCAGGAACAGCTCGCCGCCGGTCGCGCCGTAGGCGATGGTGTTGCCCGCGATGGTGGACTCCTCCGCGAGGTGGTCCGCGCCGCGGTCCGGGCGGACGATCACCCGGCCGCCGGACAGGCCCTTGCCGACGTAGTCGTTGGCGTCGCCCTCCAGCCGCAGCGTGACGCCCCGCGGCACGAACGCGCCGAAGGACTGCCCGGCCGACCCGGTGAAGGTGATGTCGATGGTGTCCGGCGGCAGGCCCGCGCCGCCGTACTTCTTCGTCACCTCGTGGCCGAGCATGGTGCCCACCGTGCGGTTGACGTTGCGGATCGGCACCTGGGCGCGGACCGGGGCGCCGGACTCCAGCGCGTCGGCGGCGAGCCGGATCAGCTCGTTGTCGAGCGCGCGCTCCAGGCCGTGGTCCTGGCCGGTGGTGCGGTGCAGCGCCGCGCCCTCGGGCAGCTCCGGCACGTACAGCAGCGGGGCCAGGTCCAGGCCCTGCGCCTTCCAGTGCTCCACCGCGCGGCCGGCGTCGATCAGCTCGGCGTGGCCGACAGCCTCCTCGATGGTGCGGAAGCCCAGCTCGGCGAGGATCTCCCGGACCTCCTCGGCGATGAACTCGAAGAAGTTCACCACGAACTCCGGCTTGCCGGAGAACCGGTCGCGCAGCACCGGGTTCTGGGTGGCGACGCCCACCGGGCAGGTGTCCAGGTGGCACACCCGCATCATGACGCAGCCGGAGACGACCAGCGGCGCGGTGGCGAAGCCGAACTCCTCGGCGCCCAGCAGCGCCGCGATCACCACGTCCCGGCCGGTCTTGAGCTGGCCGTCGGTCTGCACCACGATCCGGTCCCGCAACCCGTTGAGCAGCAGCGTCTGCTGGGTCTCGGCCAGGCCGAGCTCCCAGGGGCCGCCCGCGTGCTTCAGCGAGGTGAGCGGGGAGGCGCCGGTGCCGCCGTCGTGCCCGGAGATCAGCACCACGTCGGCGTGTGCCTTGGACACACCCGCGGCGACCGTGCCGACGCCGACCTCGGAGACCAGCTTGACGTGCACGCGGGCCCGGGGGTTGGCGTTCTTCAGGTCGTGGATGAGCTGGGCGAGGTCCTCGATGGAGTAGATGTCGTGGTGCGGGGGCGGCGAGATCAGGCCGACGCCCGCCGTGGAGTGCCGGGTGCCGGCGATCCACGGGTACACCTTGTGGCCGGGCAGCTGGCCGCCCTCGCCGGGCTTGGCGCCCTGCGCCATCTTGATCTGGATGTCGTCGGCGTTGACCAGGTACTCGGAGGTGACGCCGAACCGGCCGGAGGCGACCTGCTTGATCGCGCTGCGCCGGGCCGGGTCGTACAGCCGCTCCGGGTCCTCGCCGCCCTCGCCGGTGTTGGACTTGCCGCCGAGCTGGTTCATCGCGATGGCCAGCGTCTCGTGCGCCTCGCGGGAGATCGAGCCGTACGACATGGCGCCGGTGGAGAACCTCCGGACGATCTCGCTGACCGGCTCGACCTCGTCGATCGGGATGGCCGGGCGGTCGTGCTTGAGGCCGAACAGGCCGCGCAGCGTCATCAGCCGCTCGGACTGCTCGTTCACCCGCGAGGTGTACTGCTTGAAGATGTCGTAGCGGCGGCTGCGGGTGGCGTGCTGGAGCCGGAAGACGGTGTCCGGGTCGAACAGGTGCGGCTCGCCCTCGCGGCGCCACTGGTACTCGCCGCCGATCTCCAGCCGGCGGTGCGCGGCGGGGATGCCGGAGACCGGGTACGCCTTGGCGTGCCGGGCGGCGACCTCGCGCGCGATGACGTCGATGCCCGCCCCGCCGATCTTGGTGTCGGTGAGGTGGAAGTAGGTGTCGACGAACTCCGCGTCCAGGCCGATCGCCTCGAAGACCTGCGCGCCGCGGTAGGAGGCCACGGTGGAGATGCCCATCTTGGACATCACCTTCAGCACGCCCTTGCCGAGCGCCTTGATGAGGTTGCGGATCGCGGTGTCGGCGTCGACGCCGGGCAGGAAGGTGCCGGCCCGGACCAGGTCCTCGACGGACTCCATCGCCAGGTACGGGTTGACGGCCGCGGCGCCGTAGCCGATCAGCAGCGCGACGTGGTGCACCTCGCGGACGTCGCCGGCCTCGACGATCAGGCCGACCTGGGTGCGCTGCTTGGTGCGGATCAGGTGGTGGTGCACCGCGGAGGTCAGCAGCAGCGACGGGATCGGGGCGTGCTCGGCGTCGGAGTGCCGGTCGGAGAGCACGATCAGGCGGGCGCCGTCCTCTATGGCGGCGTCGGCCTCGGCGCAGATCTCCGCCAGGCGCGCGGCGAGCGCCTCGCCGCCGTCCGCCACCCGGTACAGGCCGGAGAGCGTGGCGGCCTTCAGGCCGGGCAGGTCGCCGTCGGCGTTGACGTGGATGAGCTTGGCCAGCTCGTCGTTGTCGATCACCGGGAAGGGCAGGGTGATGTTGCGACAGGAGGCCGGGCTGGGCTCCAGCAGGTTCCCGGACGGGCCGATGGTGGAGATCAGCGAGGTGACCAGTTCCTCGCGGATGGCGTCCAGCGGCGGGTTGGTGACCTGCGCGAAGAGCTGGGTGAAGTAGTCGAAGAGCAGCCGCGGCCGGTTGGACAGGGCGGCGATCGGCGAGTCGGTGCCCATCGAGCCGATCGGCTCCGCGCCGGTGCGCGCCATCGGCGCGAGCAGGACCCGCAGCTCCTCCTCGGTGTAGCCGAAGGTCTGCTGGCGGCGGGTGACCGAGGCGTGGGTGTGCACGATGTGCTCGCGCTCGGGCAGGTCGGCCAGCTCGATCAGCCCGGCGTCCAGCCAGTCCGCGTACGGGTTCTGGGCGGCGATCTCAGCCTTGATCTCGTCGTCCTCGACGATGCGGTGCGAGGCGGTGTCGACCAGGAACATCCGGCCCGGCTGGAGCCGGCCCTTGCGGACGACCTTCTCCGGCGCGATGTCGTGCAGCACGCCGGACTCGGAGGCGAGCACCACCAGGCCGTCGTCGGTCACCCAGTAGCGGCCCGGGCGCAGCCCGTTGCGGTCCAGGACCGCGCCGGCGACGGTGCCGTCGGTGAAGGTGACGCAGGCCGGGCCGTCCCAGGGCTCCATCAGCGTGGAGTGGTAGCGGTAGAAGGCGCGGCGGGCCGGGTCCATCGAGGTGTGGTTCTCCCACGCCTCGGGGATCATCATCAGCACGCTGTGCGGCAGCGAGCGGCCGCCGAGGTGCAGCAGTTCCAGCACCTCGTCGAAGGACGCGGTGTCGGAGGCGCCGGGGGTGCAGATCGGGAAGATCCGCTCCAGGTCGGTGGAGGCGGCGGCGCCGGCGAGCAGCTCGCTGGCCAGCTGCGACTCGCGGGCCCGCATCCAGTTCCGGTTGCCCTTGACGGTGTTGATCTCGCCGTTGTGCGCGACGAACCGGTAGGGGTGGGCGAGCGGCCAGCTCGGGAAGGTGTTGGTGGAGAACCGCGAGTGGACCAGGGCGATGGCGGTGGCGAAGCGCTCGTCGGACAGGTCCGGGAAGAACGGCTCCAGCTGCCCGGTGGTGAGCATGCCCTTGTAGACGATGGTGCGGGCCGACAGCGACGGGAAGTACACGTCGGCCTCGCGCTCGGCGCGCTTGCGCAGCACGAACGCGGGGCGGTCCAGCTCGATGCCGGCGCGCCCGGTGGCCTGGTCGGCGACGAAGAGCTGCGCGAAGTGCGGCATGGTGGAGCGGGCGGTGGCCCCGAGCAGGTCGGGGTCGGTCGGCGTCTCGCGCCAGCCCAGGACGGTCAGGCCCTCTTCGGCGGCGATCCGCTCGATGGCGTCGACGGCCTTGGTGCGGTCGTCGGGCTCGGTGGGCAGGAAGGCGAGGCCGGCGGCGTAGTGGCCGGCGGCGGGCAGCTCGAAGTCGACGACGGAGCGCAGGAAAGCGTCGGGGATCTGGAGCAGGATGCCGGCGCCGTCGCCGGAGTCCGGCTCGGCCCCGGTGGCGCCGCGGTGTTCCAGGTTGCGCAGGACGGTCAGGGCCTGCTGGACGAGCTGATGGCTCGCCTCGCCACTGAGCGTGGCGACAAAGCCGACGCCGCAGGCGTCGTGCTCGTGGCGGGGATCGTACATCCCCTGCGGGGCGGGGCGCCCGTCCATGAACGCGGAACGCGAACGCATGGCTCTCCCGTCGTCGTCATGTGGCTGATATGCATCGCCCGTTATCGGGCATGCGCAACAGGGACGACGTTGGCCCTCTGCGATTTCGTGCAGGTTACATGATGGACGAGTGTTCGAGAAGTGGATACTCGATTCCATCATGTGGACGTACAAGGTGGGTCCGGCCGGGTGGAACAGCTACTTCAGGCCAGCGTCGTGCCGCGGGGGGTGGTACGGACGATTCCGGCGCCGCGAGCGGGGGTGCCCGGACACGGCTCGACGAGCCTTGGGGGAAAGCTCTGCCGGTTGCGTTACCGACTGATGCCCCGTGCGGCCTGCGCTGAAACGAAGGGGAAACAGAAGTTTCCGACGAACCGCCTGCGCGGCCCGTACTTCGATGGTAAGGCCGCCCGTCAAGAGGGGTCGGACGGCCTCGGCGAGTATCTGTTTGCGCAGGTCGTCAGGCGACCGCGGAGCCGATCAGGGCGCCCAGCCCGAAGGTGACGCCGCCCGCGGCCGCGCCCAGCGCCAGCTGCCGCAGCCCGCCGAACCACCACGACCGCGCGGTCACCCCGGCCACCGCCGCGCCGCAGCCGAACAGGCCGACCAGCACCAGTACCACCGCCGGCCACAGCGCGGTCGCACCCAGCAGGTACGGCAGCACCGGCAGCAGCGCGCCCAGCGCGAAGCACACGAACGACGAGGCCGCCGCGACCAGCGGCGACGGCAGGTCGGCGGGGTCGACGCCCAGTTCCTCGCGGGCGTGGATCTCCAGCGCCTGCTCCGGGTCGGCGGACAGCTGCCGGGCGACCTCGTGGGCGAGCTCCGGCTCCACCCCGCGCGCCACGTAGCGTGCGGCCAGCTCGCGCAGCTCCGCCTCGGGGTGGCGGTCCAGCTCGGTCCGCTCGACCGCCAGCTCGGCCCGGACCAGGTCGCGCTGCGAGGCGACCGAGGTGTACTCGCCGGCCGCCATCGAGAACGCGCCCGCGGCCAGCCCGGCCAGTCCGGTCACCACCACGGTCCGCGAGCTGACGTCACCGCCGGCGACGCCCGTCATCAGGGCGAAGTTCGACACCAGGCCGTCCATCGCGCCGAACACCGCGGGCCGCAGCCAGCCGCCGCTGACGTCGCGGTGGCTGTGCTCGGCGGGTTCGGACACCTCGTACGGCGTCGCCGTACCGGTCGGCTCCACAGCGGCCGTCGTCATGTCCTACCCCTCCCCCGGGCGCCCCAGCGACCCGCGCACATCTGGCCAACGCTTCGACCGTACGCGGCATTCCGGGTCGCCGCCAGCAAGGGAAGGCTGCCCTGACCTGCGGTTTCGCTACTCAGTAGGGCGACCGGCGGGGGCGGGAGGGAACGGGAGGGAAGAGGTCAGACGGCGTTCAGGAGGACGGCTCGGAGGCCGCGCCCGAGGGGGCGGCACCCGCGTCGGCGGCCTCGGTCGGCGCATGGGCGCCGGGCGTCCCGTCCTGGCCGGAGCCACCGGGCACGTCCGGCGCGTCGACGGTCTCGGCGGTGTGGACCGGGTCGGCGGCCTCGTCGGGGCCGGCCGCACCGGACGGGTCGGCCACCGGCTCGGCGCCGGGCTCGACAACGGCCTCCCGGCCGGGCCGCATCCGCGCCGAGAGCACCATGTAGAGCACCGCGGCGAGGAAGACGACCATCGCCGTCCAGTCGTTGAGACGCAGTCCCAGGATGTGGTGCGCGTAGTCCGAGCGCATGTGCTCGATCCAGCCGCGGCCCACGCAGTACGACGCCACGTAGAGCGCGAAGGCGCGGCCGTGGCCGAGTCGGAAGCGCCGGTCGGCCCAGATCACCAGGAACCCGACACCGATGCACCACAGGCACTCGTACAGGAACGTCGGCTGGTAGATGCCCGGCACCCGGTCGCCCGCGGTGCTGGTGATCTTCAGGCCCCACGGCAGGCTGGTGTGGTTGCCGTACAGCTCCTGGTTGAACCAGTTGCCCCAGCGGCCGATGGCCTGGGCGAAGGCGATGCCCGGGGCGATCGCGTCGGCGTAGGCGGGCAGGGCGATGCCGCGCCGGCGGCAGCCGATCCACGCGCCCAGGGCGCCGAGCGCGATCGCGCCCCAGATGCCCAGGCCGCCGTCCCACACCTTGAAGGCGTTCACCCAGTCGTTGCCGCCGGTGAAGTACAGCTCGTAGTCGGTGATCACGTGGTACAGACGGCCGCCGACCAGGCCGAAGGGCACCGCCCACACCGCGATGTCCGCGACGGTCTCCCGCTTGCCGCCGCGGGCGATCCACCGCTTGTTCCCGAGCCAGACGGCCACGAAGACACCGATGATGATGCAGAACGCGTAGCCACGCAGCGGGATCGGTCCGAGGTGGATGACTCCGCGCGACGGGCTGGGAATGTATGCGAGTTCCATGGCACTGCCGACGCTACCGTGCCGGGCGGGTGATCCGGCAACCCACCCGGCTACGTCTGGATAACGTCCTACCTCCGGTCGCCGTCCGTGTCCGGGTCAGGACGGGTCGGGGCGGGTCAGGACGGGCTGGGCGTCGCGGTGACCGTGCCCGGCTTCTTGCCCTTGTTCGCGGACTGGACCATCTGCTTGAGCGAGGCCGGGGTCAGCGCGGTGGTGCCGTAGATGCTCTTGCCGTTGAGCAGCACCGTCGGGGTGGAGTTGTAGCCGGCGGTGTTGAACGCGTCGTTCGACTTCTTCACCCAGGCGTTGTGGGTGCCGTTGTCCACACAGGCGGTGAAGGCGGCGTTCTTCAGGCCCGGCACCTTGCCCGCCAGGGTGAGCAGGGTCGACTTGGTGCCGAACTTGTCGTCCTGCTCGTCGGGCTGGTTGTCGTACAGCACGTCGTGGTAGGCGCGGAACTTGCCCTGGTCCTGGGCGCAGGCGGCCGCGTTGCCCGCGTTGAGCGAGCCGGTGCCGCCGAGGTTGCCGTCGATGAGGGTGACCAGGTGGTACTCGGTGCGCAGCGCGCCGCTGTCCTCCAGGCTGTGGATGGTCGGCGTGAAGGTCTTCTCGAACTCGTCGCACGCCGGGCAGCGGAAGTCCTCGTAGACGGTCAGCGTGGACGGCGCGTCGGCCGCGCCGACCGGGATCACCAGGTTGTCCTTGCCGGTCGCGCCGCGCGGGGCCGTCACGGTGCCCGCGGAGTCGCCGGAGCTGCTCTTGCTGCCGCTGTGGTCGGCCACCGCGATGGAGATCCCGGCGGCCGCGGCCAGTACGACCACCACGGCTCCCGCCACCGTCAGGGTGCGCTTCCGCTTGGCCCTGGCCTTGTCCCGCTCGCGTTGCGCCTGAAGCGCCTGACGCGCGCTGGTCTTTCCGTTCCGGTTCTTCTCGCTCACGTCGTACCAACCGGGGGGGCGCTGCGCTTGGCTCGCGCCGTGGGGGTTTTTCGCCCGCCCGGGTGACTTTTTCTGCACGTAAGGGTGAGGGGACCCGCCCGGGTGCCCCCGGACGCTGTGCCGGGACCTTGCGGTGGGTGGGTGGCAGGTCGCGCCGTTCCCCGCGCCCCTGGGTATGCACGGGTAGCCCGTGGTGCCGGTCCGCTTGGGGTGCCCCTGCTGCCCGGTTCCCGGACCACCTGCCGGTGGGGGGTTGCGCGCGCAGTTCCCCGCGCCCCTGGGGTGCGCCCCTGCGGGGCGCACCCGGTAAGTGGGTCAGGGGGCGCGGCGGACGCCCTGCGCCAGGTCGGCGGCGAGGGCGCGGACGGCGGCGAGGCCGTCGGCAAGGTCGGGGTGGTCGAGGAGCCGCTTGACGAACGCGGAGCCGACGATCACGCCGTCGGCGAAGCCGGCCACCTCGGCGGCCTGCTCGGCGTTGGAGACGCCGAGCCCGACGCAGACGGGCAGGTCGGTGGTCGCGCGGGTGCGGGCGACCAGCCCGGCCGCCTGCTCGCCGACGCTCGCCCGGGTGCCGGTGACCCCCATGAGGGAGGCCGCGTAGACGAAGCCGCTGCCGGCCGCGGTGATCCGCGCCAGCCGCTCATCGCGGCTGGAGGGCGCGACGACGAAGACGGTGGCCAGCCCGTGCGCCTGCGCCGCCTTCCGCCACGTCTCGGACTCCTCCACCGGCAGGTCCGGCAGGATGCAGCCGGCCCCGCCCGCGTCGGCCAGCTCGGCGGCGAACCGCTCGACGCCGTACCGGTCGACCGGGTTCCAGTACGTCATGACCAGCACCGGCTTGCCGCTGGCCGCGTGGCCCTCGCGCACGGTGCGCAGCACGTCGGCGATACGGACGTGGTTCTTGTTGAGCGCGATGTCGTCGGCGGTCTGGATGACCGGCCCGTCCAGCACGGGGTCGCTGTGCGGCAGCCCGACCTCGACGATGTCGGCGCCGCCCTCGAATGCCGCCTTGACCGCCTCGATGCCGCCGTCGACGGTCGGGAACCCGGCCGGCAGGTAGGCGACGAGTGCGGCGCGCTGCTCGGCGCGGGCGTCGGCGATGGTCTGTTCCAGCAGCGTGATGGTGCCGCTCACTTCGCGTCCCCCTCGTCGTAGAGCCCGAAGTAGCGGGCGGCGGTGTCCATGTCCTTGTCGCCTCGGCCGGAGAGGTTGACCAGGACCAGGCCGTCGGGGCCCAGCTCGCGGCCGATCTCCAGGGCGCCGGCGAGCGCGTGGGCGCTCTCGATCGCGGGGATGATGCCCTCGGTCTCGGACAGCAGCCGCAGCGCCTGCATCGCCGCGTCGTCGGTGACGGCGCGGTACTCGGCGCGGCCGGTGTCCTTGAGGTAGGAGTGCTCGGGGCCGACCCCCGGGTAGTCCAGGCCGGCCGAGATCGAGTACGGCTCGGTGATCTGCCCCTCGTCGTCCTGGAGGACGTACGACCGGGAGCCGTGCAGGATGCCGGGCTCGCCGACGGTCAGGGTCGCCGCGTGCTCGCCGGTGTCCACGCCGTGTCCGGCCGGCTCGCAGCCGACCAGCCGGACCGAGGTGTCCGGCAGGAACGCGTGGAACAGGCCCATCGCGTTGGAGCCGCCGCCGACGCAGGCCACCGCCGCGTCCGGCAGCCGGCCGGCGCGCTCCAGCAGCTGGCGCCTGGCCTCCACTCCGATCACCCGGTGGAAGTCCCGCACGAGGGCGGGGAAGGGGTGCGGGCCGGCCACCGTGCCGAAGAGGTAGTGGGTGCGGTCGACGTTCGCGACCCAGTCGCGGAACGCCTCGTTGATCGCGTCCTTCAGCGTGCGGCTGCCGGAGGTGACCGCGACCACCTCGGCGCCGAGCATCCGCATCCGCGCCACGTTCAGCGCCTGGCGCTTGGTGTCGATCTCGCCCATGTAGATGGTGCAGTCCAGGCCGAACAGGGCGCACGCGGTGGCCGTCGCCACGCCGTGCTGGCCCGCGCCGGTCTCCGCGATGACCCGGGTCTTGCCCATGCGCTTGGTGAGCAGGGTCTGCCCGAGGACGTTGTTGATCTTGTGCGAGCCGGTGTGGTTGAGGTCCTCCCGCTTGAGGAAGACCCGCGCGCCGCCGGCGTGCGCGGCGAACCGCGGCACCTCGGTGAGCGCGCTCGGGCGGCCGGCGTAGTTGGCCATCAGGTCGTCGAGTTCGGCGGCGAAGGCCGGGTCGGCCTTCGCCTTCTCGTACTCCGCGGCGACCTCGTCCACGGCGGCGACCAGCGCCTCCGGGATGAACTTGCCGCCGAACGGGCCGAAGTAGCCGGCCTCGGTGGGCACGGCGCCCTGCGGGTCGGGCAGGAAGAAGGTGTGCGTGTCTGGCGTGTCGGACATACGTGTCCCCTGGGGGGTGGTCGGTGCGAGGTGGCGGACGGCTGCTGCGCGGCTCAGCCGCGGCGCCATCGGCTCCCGTTCACCTGGCCCGGCTCGCACCCGATGACGTACCGCACCCGGCGGCCCAACACCCGCCGCGCGGGCGCACGGCAGCCGCGGGGCTTGCACCCGGGTGCGAGACGCTGCGCGATGGCCATGGGGGAAAGTCTAGCGGGCCGGGCGGCGCGTGGAGCCGCGCCCGGGAGCCGCCCCGGTACGGTCAGTCGCGGCCGTGCCGCAGGGCCGGGTGCGCGCCGGCGGCGACGAGGTCGGCGACGGCCGTCCGCGGGTCGCGCCCGGTCACCAGCGACTCGCCGACCAGGACCGCGTCGGCGCCGTCGTGGGCGTAGGCGATCAGGTCGTGCGGCCCGCGCACGCCGGACTCCGCGACCTTCACGATGTGGTCGGGGATCTCCGGCGCGACCTGCGCGAAGGTGTTCCGGTCGACCTCGAGCGTCTTGAGGTTGCGCGCGTTGACCCCGATGATCCGCGCGCCCGCGTCGACCGCCCGCGCCACCTCTTCCTCGTCGTGCACCTCGACGATCGGGGTGAGCCCGATGGACTCGGCCCGCTCGACGAGGGAGACCAGCGCGGGCTGGTCGAGCGCGGCGACGATGAGCAGCGCCAGGTCGGCGCCGTAGGCGCGCGCCTCCCACAGCTGGTAGGCGGTGACGATGAAGTCCTTGCGCAGCACGGCCGTGTCGACCTTCGCCCGGACCGCCTCCAGGTCGGCGAGCGACCCGCCGAACCGGCGCTGCTCGGTGAGCACGCTGATCGCCGCGGCGCCCCCGGCCTCGTAGTCCGCCGCGAGGGCCGCCGGGTCCGCGATCGCGGCGAGCGCGCCCTTGGACGGGCTGGAGCGCTTCACCTCGCAGACCACCTTGACGCCCTCGCCGCGCAGGACGGCCACGCCGTCGCGGGCGTCCCGCGCCTTGGCCGCGCGCTCCTTGAGGTCGTCGAGAGAGACCCGGGCCTGTCGCTCGGCGAGGTCGGCTCGTACTCCGTCGATGATCTCGTCGAGCACACTCACGCGAGAACTCCCCTTCCGGCCGGTCCGAGCAGCGAAATGATCAAGCCAGTGGCGGTTGACCGCCGGCGCTCCGATGGTATCGGGCGGGGGGCACGCTACCCGAATCGCGCCGCCCGCGATCCCACCACCTGGACGAACGCGCTCGGGGCAGCCGCGCAGGTCACGGGGCGAGCGCCGCGCCGAACGGCAGGTTCCGGACAACGGTGAAAGCCAGCACGAGCCCGCCGACCGCCCACCGCCAGGCCGGCCGCACCGCCGGGTCGAACGGCCGGCCGCGCACCGCCCGCACCGCCCACAGCACCCAGACGACGGCGAAGACGGCGTATCCGGCGACGGCCACCGCGTTGCAGCCCAGCGCGGTGCGCAGGTGGCCGTGCGCCAGCGCGTACGCGCCGCGCAGACCGCCGCAGCCCGGGCAGTACACGCCCGTGTAGTACAGCAGCGGGCAGGCCGGATAGTGCCCGGGCGTGTTGGGGTCGACGGAGCCCACGTACGCGAACGCCGCCGCGACCCCGCCGAGCACCCCGAACGGTACGGCGGCGCGGCGCAGCACACCGCGGGCGCCGGGAGCGCGGTCCCGCTCCGCGGCCAGGGGCGCCCGGGGCGCCTGGGAGGTCAGGTGCGTCACGGCGCCGATTCTGCCCCCGGACACACGAAGGCGCAGCGCGCGGAACGGGTCCGGGCACTGCGCCCTGCGGGGTCCTGCGAAGCTCTGGCGGCTGCGGCCCGGGCCTCCGCCCGGTTCCGGCCGTTGGGCCGACCGGGTCCCGTGCCTGCCGGGTCCGGCGCGGCGCGCTCAGACGCCGGCGTGGGCGCCGGGCTTCTCGATGCTGCCGCCGGTGCGCTGGATCGGCTCGTACTTCTGGCCGAGGCCCATCAGCTTCATCACGCCGCCGACGACGACGCCGACCGCGATGATCGCCATGCCCAGCCAGAAACCGGCCGTGTTCGCCGCCACCATGAAGCCGCCGGCCAGGCAGCTACCGATGAACGCGATGATCACACCGGTCCAGGCGGCTGGGGTGTGTCCGTGGCCGTGCTGTGCCGCCATGTGTGCTCCCTGCTGAGTCGGGGTCGGGTCGGGCGTCCTGCGCCTCCCACTTCTTCCCCATTGTTGCGCGTGGGGACGCACCTCCCCCCACCGGGGGGTGACGTTTTCACCCGCCCCGCCGCCAGAGGGCACCCCACCTGCTGCCTGCCGACCCGTACGTGGGAGCGGTTCTTAGGGGGTGGTGCCGGTACGTGCGAGCCGCACTTACGGGGTGGCGCCGTCACGTGCGAGCCGTTCTTACGGGTTGGTGCCGTCACGTGGGAGCCGTTCTTACGTGTCGGGCACCCGACGGGCCCCTTTTTTGCCGCCCTCTCGCCTCCGGGGGCTTTAACCCGGTGTCGACAGTCGATCATGCTCGGTTCGCTCGTTCCTCGCGAACCTCCGCGTTCCCCCAGAGCTTCGCCTGGGAGGGACCCCCACCTTTCGACACCGGCGCCCCCTTTGGCTCGCTGGCTACCACGGGCGGGCCGGGGGGAAGTTGGGCACCGACCGGGCCCCCGGGCGCACGTGCGGTGGGGGCTTCCACGCAAGGGCGACCAACCTTCTCCCGGCCGACCCGTGGTAGCCGGTGAGCCGAAGGGCGCGCCGGTGTCGAAAGATGGGGGTCCCTCCCAGGCGAAGCTCTGGGGGAGCGCGGAGACCCCGAGGAACGAGGGGTCGAGCATGATCGACCGTCGACACCGGGTTAAAGCGCCCGGAGGCGAAGCGGCGGCAAAATTCAGTCGGTGGGGTCCTCGCCGCGGTCGAGGGCTTTCCAGAGGTCTTCCGGGCGGTCCGGGTCGACCGGGCGGGCGGCGGCGGTGGAGGGGCGTTCGTAGCGCGTGGAGGAGGACATCGCGGGCCAGCGGGAGCCGTAGCGCAGGGCGGTGAGCCCGGCGAGGAGCAGGAGGACGCCGCCGAGGACGGAGACGTAGGGCCAGCCGGTGGTGGCGGTGTGGGCGGCGGTGGCGTGGGTGAGGCTGGTGGCGGTGGCGGCGGCGGAGTCGAGTGCGCCGTGGTCGCCGCGGCGGGCGAGCGCGGTGGCGGCGGCGCCGAGCCCGCTGAGGGTGAGCAGCGCGGCCACGGTGTAGCGGCCGATCCGGCGGACCGCGAAGATCGCCACCAGCGAGGCGAGCCCGACCAGCGCGAGGGCGCCGGGGAGCGCGGTCATCTGGCTGCCGCTGGCGTGCACGGGCATGGCGTGGCCGGCGGAGGAGGCGGTGCCGCGGGCCCAGGTCTTGCCGGCGGCCAGCAGCACCAGGCTCGCGCCGACGACGCCGCAGGCGAGCGCGACGGCCAGGGCGCGGTAGGCGGTGCGGCGCGCGGGGTCGCCGCGGCGTACGACGCCGGGTCCGCCGGGCTCGGCCGGGTCGGGCTGCTCGGTGGACGTCGCGGGGTGCTCAGGCGCGGCCGGGGGCGTGTTCACCCCTCCACTATCCCCCTGCCCGCGCGGCGCCCGGCGGCGGGGTGCCGGGCAGGGCGCGGCGCGGGGGTCATGAGGAGCCCCCGTACCCGCCAGGTGAAGGTAAAGCGGAGATCACCAGAGCTCCCTTGTTGACGTGGACTCGTCAGTAATAACGTGCCGGGCGTCCCACTGTTCCCAAAACCGAACAGAAGCAACAGCTTTCGCACGCACTACTCCTAGCACCCCCCACCACAGGAGGAAGTCGGTTGCGCCTCTCCTTCGGCAACTTCAAGCCCCTCTCACTCCGTACCGGCATCGCGCTGACCGCAGCAGCGGGGCTGGCCGCGTCCGGACTCGCCCTCGCCTCGTCGGCCGAGGCCGCCACGACCGCGCACACGCTGCGCACCGCCCACTCGTGTGCCGTCCCCTCGGGCGTCGGCCAGATGGCGTGTCAGGCCGTCAAGGTCACCAGCGGGGCGAACACCCTGGCCCGTTCCACCGGCGCCGTCAGCCCGGCCGCCGACCCGTCCGGCTTCGGCCCGGACGACCTGCACTCCGCCTACAACCTGCCGACCACCGGCGGTTCGGGCGCCACCGTGGCGATCGTCGACGCCTACGACGACCCCAACGCCGAGTCCGACCTCGCCACCTACCGCTCCACCTACGGCCTGTCGGCGTGCACCACCGCCAACGGCTGCTTCAAGAAGGTCGGCCAGAGCGGCAGCACCACCTCGCTGCCGAGCGCCGACGCCGGCTGGGCCGAGGAGATCTCCCTCGACCTGGACATGGTCAGCGCGGTCTGCCCGCAGTGCCACATCCTCCTGGTGGAGGCGAGCAGCGCGAGCATGACCGCCCTGGGCACCTCCGTGAACACCGCGGTGTCGCTGGGCGCGAAGTACGTCTCCAACAGCTACGGCGGCGGTGAGTCCTCCTCCGACACCTCGTACGACAGCTCGTACTTCAACCACCCGGGCGTGGCCATCACGGTCAGCGCGGGCGACTCCGGCTACGGCGTGGAGTACCCGGCGGGCTCGAAGTACGTCACCGCGGTCGGCGGCACCTCGCTGACGTCCGACTCCTCCTCCCGCGGCTGGAGCGAGTCGGTGTGGGACGGCTCCGGTTCGGGCTGCTCGGCCTACGACGCGAAGCCGAGCTGGCAGACGGACACCGGCTGCTCCAAGCGCACGGTGGCCGACGTCTCGGCGGTGGCCGACCCCAGCACCGGTGTCGCGGTCTACGACACCTACGGCGGTGACGGCGGCTGGGAGGTCTTCGGCGGCACGAGCGTGTCCTCGCCGATCATCGCCTCGGTCTACGCGCTCGCGGGCACCCCGTCGTCCGGCTCCACCCCGGCGTCGTTCCCGTACGGTCACACGTCCGCCCTCAACGACGTGACCAGCGGCTCCAACGGCTCGTGCAGCACGTCCTACCTGTGCGGCGGCGCCAGCGGCTACGACGGCCCGACCGGTCTCGGCACCCCGAACGGCCTGACGGCGTTCACCGGCTGACAACCGGCGGCCCGCCAGGGCAGCACACCGCTCACCCGGTTCCCCGCACCCTCCTCCACAAGGGGTGCGGGGAACCGCGCGTTCTCCCCCGCCGAACGACCCCCCCTGGTGTTCCCCCGGGCCGCACATGAGAATTGGCCGGTCGGACGGGGGTGCCGGACGAAGGGTGGGACCGGGTGGCCGAACACGCGCTCGACGGGACGCGGTTCGTGGGGCGCGACCGCGAACTCGCCCGGGTGGTGGAGGCGTTGGCGGGCCCGCCCGCGCTCGTCCTGGTCGAGGGCGAGGCGGGCATCGGCAAGAGCCGGCTGGTGCGGGAGGCGGTGGCGGCCGGCGACCCCGACGGCGCGCGGACGCTGCCGGCGGTGTGCCCGCCGTTCCTGGAGGCCTTCACCCTCGGGCCCGTGGTGGACGCGGTACGGCAGGCCGCGCCCGACGTGGCCGCGTTGGGGCTGACCGCCGTCGCGGGCGTGCTGCGCCCGCTGTTCCCCGAGTGGTCCGGCGCCCTGCCGCCCGCACCCGAGACACCGCCCGACGCCGGAGCCGCCCGCCACCAACTCGTCCGGGCCCTGGCCGAACTGCTCGACCGGGCCGGCGTGCGGGTGCTGGTCGTGGAGGACGTGCACTGGGCCGACAGCACCACATGGGACTTCCTGGTGTACGTCGCCACCCGCCGGCCACGGCCGCTGACCCTGGTGCTCACCTACCGTCCCGAGGAGGTGGCGGCCGGCTCGCCGCTGCTGCGGCTGACCTCCCGCCCGGCGCCGGACGTCCGGCAGGTGCGCGTGACCCTCGGCGGGCTGCCGGTGTCCGACGCGGCGGGACTCGCGTCCTCGATGCTCGGCGGCGCGCGCGTCTCGGCCGCCTTCGCCGCCTTCCTCCACGACCGGACCGAGGGGGTGCCGCTGGCGCTGGAGGAGTGCGTGCGCCTCCTGCGCGACCGGGACGACCTCACCTGCCGCGACGGCGAGTGGGCGCGCCGCGGCCTGGACGAGATCGCCGTACCGCCGACGATCCGCGACTCGGTGACCGAGCGGGTGGCCCGGCTCACCGCCGACGCCCGGCGGGTGCTGCTGGCCGCCGCCGTGCTCACCGACCCGGTCGACGAACACACCCTGGCTGCCGTCACGGGCCTGCCGCCCGACCGCTGGCCCGCGGCGCTGCGCGCGGCGTACGGCAGCGGGCTGCTCGGGGAGACCGCCACCCGGCCCGGCGGGGGCCTCGCCGCCGGCCGGACCGGGATCGCCTTCCGGCACGTGCTCGCCGCGCGGGCGGTGTACGACCGGGCACCGGCCCCCGAGCGCGCGGCCGCGCACCGCCGGGCCGGCGAGGCGCTGGAGGCCACGGTGCCGCGGCCGGTCGGGCGGCTGGCCCACCACTTCCGGGAGGCCGGGCTGACCCGGCGGTGGTTCGGCTACGCCCGCCAGACCGCCCTGCTGGCGCTGTCCTCCGGGGACCATCTGACGGCGGCGACGCTGCTGCACGCCCTGATCACCGAGCCGACGCTGCCGCCCACCGAGGTCGCGGCCCTGGCCGGGCAGGTGTCGGCGCACGCGTTCACCGGTGATCCCCGGGCCGGGGAGATCGTACGGACCCTGCGGGCGGTGCTGGACTCCGGGCGGCTGGGCCGGCGCGACCGGGCCGCCGTCCGCGCCCAACTGGGCCGGATGCTGCTGACGGTGGGCGAGTACACCGAGGCGGCGGCCGTCCTCGAACAGGCCATCCCCGACCTGGCCGACCACGGCTACCCGATCGCGTCGGCGATGACCGTGCTGGGGCTGCCGCTGCACGGCTCCTGGCCGGTGGCGACACATCTGCGCTGGCTGGAGCGGGCGGAGGCGGTCGCGGCTGCCTCCGACATCGGCCCGGTGGACGGGATCGAACTGCGGCTGGCCCGGATGACCGCGCTGTTCGAACTCGGCGAGGAGTCCGGGTGGGAGCTGGCCGGCCGGGTCGGCGCGGACGAGTCGAGCCCGCGGGCCGCGATGCTGACCGCCCGGTTCCACCTCAACACCGGGCACGCGGCGATGAAGTGGGGCCGGTACGCCGACGCCCGCCGCTACCTCGCCGCGGCGGTGGACGTCGCCGGCCGGCACGGCTACCAGCGGCTGCGCGACCTGGCCGTGGTCACCACCGGCCACCTGGACTGGCTCACCGGCGCCTGGGACGGCCTGGACGAACGGCTCGCGGCCTGGCAGGAGGTGGACGGCGAACCGCTGATCCGCATGGACGCCCTGCTGGTCGGCACGCAGTTGCGGGTCGCCCGCGGCGGCCCCGACGAGTCCGCCCGCGCCGTGCTCGCGGCGGTGCGCGAGGAGAGCACCCGGCGCGGCACCACCGACCTGCCCGCGGAGACCGCCGGCGCCCTGGCCAGGGTCGCGGCACGGCCCTCGGCGGACCTCACCGCGGAACCGGTCGCCCGCATGGTCCGCAAGGGCGTCTGGCTGTGGGCCGGGGAGGTCCTGCCCGAGCACCTCGCGGCGCTGCTGTCGGCCGGCCGCCGCGGCGAGGCCGAGTCGCTGGCCGCGGCCTTCGAGGACGGCGCCCGGGGCCGCGACGCGCCCGTGCTCGCCGCCACGCTCGCCTGCTGCCGCGCCCTGCTCGCCGAGGGCCGCGGCGACCTGGCGGCGGCGGCCGCGGCCTGGGAGGCGGCCGCCACCGCGTGGCAGGCGCTGCCCCGCCCGTACGACGCGGCGAAGGCCCGGGAGCGCCGGGCCCGGTGCCTGCTGCCCGACCGGAACCGGGCCCCCGCGCTAACCGAACTGCGCACGGCCTGGCGCGAGTTCACCGCGCTCGGGGCGCGGCACGACGCGGACCGGGTGCGGCACGTGCTCGACGCGCACGGCGCCGGGACCGACGGCGCCTGGCGGCCCGGCCGGCGCGGCTACGGCGACCGCCTCTCGCCGCGCGAGCTGGAGGTCGTCCGGCTGGTCGCCACCGGCCTGACCAACCGGGAGATCGCCAAGGCGCTGTCCCGCTCGCCGAAGACGGTCGCCACGCAGCTCAACTCGGCGATGCGCAAGCACGGGGTCTCCTCGCGGACGGCGCTGGCGGTACGGGTCACCCAGGCCGGGTACGACGCCGGGGGCCCGCCCGGCCCCGGCACCTCGTGAGCCCCGGCACCTCGTGAGCCCCGGCACCTCGTGAGCCCCGCGACGTCGTGCGCCCCTGGAACCCCGTGGGCCCCGCGCCCTTGCGTGCTCGCAAGGGCGCGGGGCCGCGGGTCGGAGCCTCCGGGTCAGTGGTGCCCCTTCTTCGGGGTGACGGTGAAGGCGACCGGCACCGGCGGATGGACGTAGGGCGCGTCGGTGACCAGGGTCAGGCCCGCGGTGTAGCGGCCGGCCGCGGGGACGTCCGCGGCGTCCGCGGTGACCTGGAGGACCGCGGAGTGCCCGGGCTTGATGGTGAGGGTGGTGTGCTGCTCGGTCAGCCAGCCGACGTCGTCGCCCCCGCACTGGTCGAAGCCGGGGAGCACGTCGGCGTCGGTGGTGCCCACCCCGAAGGACAGGCCGTTGGCGTAGTCGCCGCCGACCTGGTACATCCCGCACCCGCTGCCTCCCCCGCGCAGCAGCGCGAGCGGGGTGTCCGGCAGGTCGGTCCACCGGTCGGTCACCGGGTCGAACTGGATCGCCCGGTCGGTGGAGCCCGAGGCGGTGTAGCCGCCGGCGACCTGGAGTTCGCCGTTGGCGCCGCTGGAGGCCATGCCCCAGACCGGGTAGGGCAGGTCGGGCAGCCGGGTCCAGCTGTCGGAACGGGGGTTGTAGGCGTAGGCGGTCGCCAGGGCCTGGGTGTGTCCGGCGGAGTCCTGGCTCGCCCCGCCGGCGCACACCACCTCCCCGGTGATCCCCGCGCACGCCTCGCGCTGCACGGTGCTCGGGTAGTCGGCGACCGCCGTCCAGGTGTCCGTGGCCGGGGTGTAGCGGTAGACGTCCGACCGGAGCGGGCCGCAGCCCTGGAAGCAGCCGCCGACGACGTAGAGCCCGCCGTCCAGCACCGCGGTGGCCGCGGTCTCCTCGGGTGCGGGCAGGCTCGCGACCGTGGTCCAGGTGTCGGCGGCGGGATGGTACGCGTAGACGGCGGACCGGATCTGGACGGTGCCCGCGTTCGCGTCGCCGGTCCAGCCGCCGACCACGTACAAGGTGCCGTCGAGGAAGGCCGCCGACGCGCCGGCCAGCGGCTCGGGCAGGTCGGCGATGCGCTGCCAGGCCGCGGCCACCGGGTCGTAGACGTACGCCTCGGCCAGCGCGGTGCCGCCGACGATCTGGCGGATGCCGCCGACGGAGTACGCCCTGCCCTGGTAGGAGGCCTCGGCGTTGTCCATCACCGGTTGCGGCAGCGCGGGCAGTTGCTGCCAGCTGCCGGACGAGGCGCCGGTGCCGGTGCCGGTGCCGGCGGTGTAGCTGCCGCTCTGCTCGCCCACGGTGACGGTGATCGGCGCGCCGCCGGTGTTGGTGAGGGTGACCTTCTGCCGGTCCTGCTTGCCCAGGGCCGCGCTCGCGGTGACCTTGCCGGGGGTGACCGCCAGTCGGCCCGCGGCGAGCGCCGTGTGCGTGGTGGTGACGGTGTCCCTGGTGGTGGCGACGGCCTTGGTGGCCGTGGTGTACCGGTTGGCGGCCGCGGTGTAGGTGTGGCGGCCGGCGCCCTGGGCGAACAGCCAGTACCAGCCGTCCGACAGCGCCGGGTCGTCCGGGGTGGCGGCGGTGGCGGCGGTCACCTCGGGGTCGGCGGTGTCGGTGACGACGGCGCCGTCGACCGCCTTGCCGGTGTTCGCGTCGGTGACGGTGCCGGTGACGATCCCGCCGGGCACGGTCGCGCAGCTGCCCACCGTCACGTCGTCCACCTGCCAGAGCGTCGTGCCCTGCCCGGTGAAGTGGAAGCGCAGCTCGACGTCGCCGCGGCCGTAGGCGGCGGTGAGCGGCAGGCTGACCGAGCTGATCATGTCACCGGTGGTCTGGTGCCACACCGAGGTCCAGGTCTTCCCGCCGTCGGTGCTCAGCCCGACGTCGGCGGCCGTGTCGGACGTGCCGAGGTAGGCGGTGTCGAAGTGCAGCGCGGGGTCGGTCTGCCCGCTCAGGTCCATCGCCGGCGTGGTCAGGGTGGTGTCCTCGGCGGCACCCGCGTGGTCGTAGGGGTCGGCGGTGGCGAAGTTGCCGCTGCCGCCGGTGAGGTTCCACATGGAGGAGTCGAACTGCCAGGTGTCGCCCGTACTTCCTCCGGTGACGGTCCACCCGCTCCGCGGCGCGGTCGACCAGCCCTCGAAGTCGGCCGCCGCCGGGTACGCGTAGCCGGGCGCCGCGCACCCGGCCTGGTCGGCGGAGAGCCGCACGTCGTGGCGCACGTCCGACGTGCCGACGGTGACGGTGCCGTCGGACTGCTCGTAGCCGGGGTAGACCGACGCCACGTGCAGCGTGTACGCGGCGTTCCGGGGCAGCTCGACGGAGTAGCGGCCGGTCTGCGGGTCGGTGTGGAGCACCCCGGACGGGTAGCCGTCGATGGTGATCTTCGCGTAGAGCGGGTAGCCGTGGCCGGAGCCGTCGGTGACCGTGCCGCTGACCGTGCGGGTGGGCTGCTTGGTCAGGGCGAGGTCGGTGGTGGCGGACCCGCCGACGGACACGGTGACGCCGGACGCGCTCGCGGTGTCGTAGCCGAAGTCGGTGGCGGCCGCGGTGTACGTGCCGGCCGGCAGGGTCAGGGTGTAGGCACCGGAGGAGTCGGCAGTGGCCCGGTAGGTGAGGGTGCCGTCCGCGGCGGTGAAGGTGACCACGGCGCCGGGCAGCCCGGCCCCGCCGGAGGCGTCGGTCAGGTGGCCGGCGACGGTGCCGCCGGGCTGCTGGGCGAGCGCGGACACGCCGTCAGGGGTGCCGAGGCCGGTCGGCCCGTCCCAGCCGGCGCCGGCCGTGCACAGCACGGTGCCGCAGCTGCCGTCGGTGCCGGCGGTGACGTCGAACAGGTGGTTGCCCTGGTCGGTGTACGGATACGTGACCGGGTAGGTGCCGTCGGCGGGGGTGCCGGCCAGCGCGTACATCGCGGCCATCAGCGGCGCGGACAGGCTCGTGCCGCCGACCTGGAGCCAGCCGTCCTGGCCGAGCGTGTCGTACACGCCCAGGCCCGTCTGCGGGTCGGCGTCGGCGGCGATGTCGGCGGTCGCCCGCCGGGCGCAGCCGGTGGCCAGCCCGCTCTGGTAGGCGGGCTGCGGCTCGTACAGCGAGCAGCCGCTGCCGCCCTCGGACCAGGCGGACTCGCGCCAGCCGCGGTCGCTGCCGGCGTCGGCGGTCAGCGTGGTGCCGCCGACGGCGACCACGTCCGGGTCGGACGCCGGCCAGTTGACGATGTTCCCCTTGTCCCCGGTGGACGCGGTGACCACGACGCCGGGGTGGTCGTAGTACGCGGAGTAGGAGGTCTCGATGCTGTTCTCGCCGGACAGGCCGTAGGAGTTCGAGACGAACTTCGCGCCCAGGCGCACCGCGGTGTCCGCGGCGGCGCCGAGGTCGCCGATGTCCGCCGAGTCGCCCTCGACCAGCAGGATGTGGCACTGCGGGCACGCGGAGGACACGGCGTCCAGGTCGAGCGCGGTCTCCAGGGCCCATCCGGCGTCGTCGGCGGGGTACCCGGTGCCGCCGCGCTGGTCCACCTTGCGGAAGCAGCCGTCGGAGCTCCCGCAGGCGGGCAGGCCGTACTGGGCGCGGAAGGCCGCGAGGTCGGACTCGGCGGCGGCGTAGCCGCCCGCGTCGACCACCGCGACGGTCTGCCCCTGGCCCGCGTCGGCGGGCAGCCGGTAGGCCTGCTGGATGTCGGCGGGGGTCAGCGCGGTGGACGGCGGCCCGGCGGCGTCCGCCCGGACGGTGTGGCTGGTGCCGGTGCGGATCAGGGCGTCGCAGGTGGCGACGGGCTGCCCGGAGTCCGCGTCGGCGGCGGCGCAGCCGGCCGGGGTGTACTGCGGCAGGTCGTCGGCGAGGGCGCGGGGGACCTCGGGTCCGGTGGTGCTCGTGGCGGCGGCGGTCGTTGTCACGGCGGTCGCCGGGGACGGCGTGGCCGCGGCGCCGGTGCCCTGGCCGGCGGCCAGCGTGCAGAGCGCGACGGCGGCGATGAACAGCGGGACAGGCGCGCGCATGCGCCCGCGTCGGAACATGGCGGAGGTCACCCTTTCGTCGGTCCTGACGACTCGTCGGCCGCGCGTCGGCGCGCCCGCCGTGCGGGTAATCGTCGGTGGAGGCGCGCCCAGTATCCGCACCGCCGGGGCCCGTTGACGATCGGGCAGATGACCTAAACAACCCCCCGCGGTGCCCTGGCGGGCGGCAACCAGCGAACGCCCGCCGACGTACGGCGTGCAGCGGCATACGACCGCCGGCGGCCCGGGAGCAGACGGCGGGCGACAACCGGCAGATGGCAAGCGGCACGCGGCTGGCGGCAGCACGCACCGGCGAACGCGCCCGGCAAGGAACGGCCGCCGACGCACAGCGGCGAGCCCGCCACAACCGCCGTACAGCAAGCGGCAAACGGCACTCAGCGCTCGGCGGGGGGAACCCGCGGCGCAGCGGCAGCCACCGGACGGCGGGCGGCGGCATGCGCGCAACGACCCCGGTGCAGCGAGCGGCTCTCGGCGAGTTGCGGGAGAAGGGCGCCAGGCAGCGGCCCGTGCCGACGACCGGCGCCACGCGGGCAGCAGACGGCAATCGCTGCCAGCGTCAGGTCAGCAAGCCGCACAAGCGGCGGCCCCCCGCCCGACCTCGCGGACGGCGGGCACAGACAGACTGCGAGCGGGAACCGTAATCCGCCGACGCCGGGCAGCGCGCAGCGCGACACACGACCCGACGGCGGGCAGCGGGCGCCAGACCGTTGCCGGTGGCGGGTCGGCACACCGCGCGGGCGGCGGGTGGCGATCCGCCGGCGACAGGCGGGAGCAGCGCAGCCCATGGCCGGACAGCAGACGCCGAACGGCGGGCGGCGGCGGTCAGTGGACTGTGCGGGCGGCGGCCGGGTTGGGCCGCCGCCCGGGGGCGGGTGTCAGGGGTGGAGGCGGTTGGCGGTGTCGACGGCGCGCAGCACCGCGGCGGCCTTGTTGCGGCACTCCGTGTCCTCGGCGACGGGGTCGGAGTCGGCGACGATGCCCGCGCCCGCCTGGACGTAGGCGGTGCCGTCGCGCAGCAGCGCCGTGCGGATCGCGATCGCGGTGTCGGAGTCGCCGGCGAAGTCCAGGTAGCCGACGCAGCCCCCGTACAACCCCCGCCTGCTGGGCTCCAGTTCCTCGATGATCTGCATCGCCCGGGGCTTGGGAGCGCCGGAGAGGGTGCCCGCGGGGAAGCAGGCGGTGAGCACGTCGAAGGCGGTGCGGCCGGGCGCGACGCGGCCGGTGACGGTCGAGACGATGTGCATCACGTGCGAGTAGCGCTCGATCGACATGAAGTCGACCACCTCCACGCTGCCCGGCTCGCAGACCCGGCCGAGGTCGTTGCGGCCCAGGTCGACCAGCATCAGGTGCTCGGCGCGCTCCTTGGGGTCGGCGAGCAGTTCCTCGGCGAGGGCCGCGTCGGCCTGCGGGGTCGCGCCGCGCGGCCGGGTCCCGGCGATCGGGTGCACCATCGCGTGCCCGGCCTCCACCTTGACCAGTGCCTCGGGGCTGGAGCCGACCACGTCGAAGCCGCCCGCCGCGCCGCCGTCCTCGCCCGGGAAGCGCAGCAGGTACATGTACGGGCTCGGGTTGGTGGCCCGCAGCACCCGGTAGACGTCCAACGCGCTTGCCGTGCACGGCGTCTCGAACCGCTGCGAGGGCACCACCTGGAACGCCTCGCCCGCCCTGATCCGCTCCTTGACGTCCTCCACGGCGTCGCGGAAGTCCTGGCCGCCCCAGCGGGTGGTGTACTCCGGCAGCCGTGAGGACGGCAGGGCGACCGGCGGGTGCTCGACCGGGCGGCCGAGGTCCGCCTCCATCGCGTCCAGCCGGGCCACCGCGTCGGCGTACGCCTCGTCCACGCCGGTGTCCTGGTCGTTGTGGTTGATCGCGTTGGCGATCAGCAGCACGCTGCCGTCCCAGTGGTCCAGCACGGCCATGTCCGAGGTGAGCAGCATCGTCAGCTCGGGCAGCCGGAGTTCGTCGCCACCCAGGTCGCCGATCCGCTCCAGCCGCCTGACGATGTCGTAGCCGAGGTAGCCGACCATGCCGCCGGTGAAGGGCGGCATGCCCGCGCCGAGGTCGCGCGGGGTGTGCAGCGCCTCCACGGTGGCGCGCAGCGCGACCAGCGGGTCGCCGTCCACCGGGACGCCGACCGGCGGGCTGCCGAGCCAGTGCGCCTGCCCGTCGCGGACGGTCAGCGTCGCGGCCGAGCGCACCCCGACGAAGCTGTAGCGGGACCATGCCTTGCTGTCCTCGGCGGACTCCAGCAGGAAGGTGCCGACGCGTTCCCCCGCGAGTTTTCGGTACAGGCCGACCGGGGTGTCGCCGTCCGCGAGCAATCGCCGGGTGACCGGGATGACGCGGCGGTCGACGGCGAGTTTGCGGAAGGTAGCGAGGTCCATGCAGCGGAGACTAGCCGTCCGGGCGGCGCGCTGTCCCGCCCGCCTGTCCCGCCCGGCCGCCGGGTGCTGCCGGCTCCGGGACCGCTCGCCGGCGGGAGCCGCACGCGCGGTGTCCGCGCCGGTGGAGCCGCTACCCCTCTTCCTTGAGGAGGACGTCCTCCTCGAAGCAGGTGCGGGCGCCGGTGTGGCAGGCGGCGCCGGTCTGGTCGACGCGGACGAGGAGGGTGTCCCCGTCGCAGTCCAGGGCGACGGACCTGACCTGCTGGACGTGGCCGGAGGTGTCGCCCTTGACCCAGTACTCGCGGCGGCTGCGGCTCCAGTAGGTGCAGCGGCCGGTGGTGAGGGTGCGGTGGAGCGCCTCGTCGTCCATCCAGCCGAGCATGAGCACCTCGCCGGTGTCGTACTGCTGGGCGATGGCCGGAACCAGACCGTCCGGGTTGCGTTTGAGGCGCGCGGCGATCGCGGGGTCAAGGGAGCTGGAGGACATGTTCCTATTCTGCCGCTGATTTCCCGCAACGAGAAAAGCCGCATGGAACGCCAAACGCCGCAAGGCGGTTGTCCGGTATGCGGTAGGAGCTCGCCCTGTGTCACCCGTATGGGGCATTCTTTTGCCATGGGTTTTCCTCCGCCGCCGTCAGATGGTCCGCCGCCGCCCCCGGAGCAGGGTGGCGGCTTCGGGCCGCCCCAGGGTTTCGGGCCGCCCCCGCCCCCTCCCCCGCCGGGTGAGGGCGGCTTCGGCGCCCCCCAGCAGCCGGGCGGCGGCCAGTCGTACGGCTATCCGCAGCAGCCCGGCGGCCAGCAGCCGTACGGCTACCCGCAGCAGGGCCAGCCGGGCGGGTACGGCCCGCCCGGACCTCCCGGTCCGCCGGCGCCCGGCGGCGGCTTCGGCTACCCCGGCGACCCGCAGGGCTTCGGCTACCAGCAGCCGCCCCCGCCGCCGAACAACAACAAGCGCAACGCCTGGATCGCGGTCGGCGTGGTCGTGGTGATCGGCGCGATCATCGGCGGCATAGCCCTGTCGAGCGGGGGTGACGACAAGAAGAACCAGGCCGACGACAAGCCGACCGGTACCGCGAGCACCAGCAAACTGCCCACCGGCGTCCCCTCGTTCACGCTGCCGTCGGACCTGCCCACGGGCGACCCGTCGTTCACCCTCCCGACGGACCTGCCCACCGGTGACGACACCGGCCTGCCCACCGACTCCTCGTCGCCCACCGAGAAGCTGGTGCCGTACGTCTCGCTGTCGCCGGGCACGTGCTTCGACGCGCCGTCGCTGACCCCGTCGGTCTCCGAGGTGACGAAGCGGTCGTGCAGTTCGGCGCACGACGCGCAGGTGGTCGCGAACGAGACGCTGAGCGGCACGTTCTCCAGCGACGACGAGATCCAGACCAAGGCGCTGTCGCTGTGCCAGACCGACGCGCGCAAGCACCTGCCGCAGGACGGCCGGGAGTACTACCCCTACGCGCTGTTCCCGAAGCTCGTCACGTACGAGTTGCAGGGCAAGAAGACGGTCACCTGCTCGCTGACCCGCAACAACGGCACCAACGGCACGAAGCTGTACAGCAAGCTCTGACCGGTGGCGGACGCGCCGCGGCCCGAACAGGGATGATTCGGGCCGCTTCGCGGTTAGCCTTGCGGACATGACGACCCATGCGCAGCGTGAACGTCTGCTCCTCGCCGACCTGCTGGAGCGTTCGGGGCCCGACGCCCCGACGCTCTGCGAGGGTTGGACCGCCAAGGACCTCGCCGCCCACGTGGTGGTCCGCGAGCGCCGTGGGGACGCGGCCGTGGGGATGGTGGTACCCCAGCTCGCCGACCGCCTGGAGCGGGTGCGCAACGAGTACGCGGCCAAGCCCTACGCCGAGCTCATCCAGCTGATCAGGACCGGGCCGCCGCGGCTGTCCCCCTTCTCCCTCAAGCAGGTTGACGAGGCGTCGAACACCCTGGAGTTCTACGTCCACACCGAGGATGTGCGGCGGGCCGCACCGGACTGGACGCCACGGACCATCGACCCCGTCTTCGGCGACGCGCTGTGGTCGCGGCTCGAACGCGCCGCCCGCCTGTTCGGGCGCCGCAGCCCCGTCGGGCTGGTGCTGCGCTGCCCCGACGGCCGCACCGCCGTCGCCCACAAGGGCACCCCGGTGGTCACGGTCACCGGCGAGCCCGCGGAGCTGGCGATGTTCGCCTCCGGCCGCCAATCCGCCGCCGACGTCCAGACCGAGGGCCCCAAGGACGCGGTCGCCCAGGTCTACGAAGCCCGTCTGGGCGTGTAGTCCCCCACTGGGTTTCCCCTGTCCTCCCCCTCAGTCCGCGGTGCGGACCGCGGGGGAGGACAGGGCTATGACGCCGCCGAGCATGCTGACGGCCGCGGCGGCGAGGAAGACGGGGGTGGGGCCCCAGAGGGAGACAGCGGCGCCGAAGGCCGGGTAGACCAGCGGCGCGATACCGAAACCGGTGAGGCTCATGACGGAAGTGACGCGGCCGAGGTACGCGGGGTCGGTGGCGGTCTGGATCATGGCGACGGCGAGCCCCCCGCAGATACCGCAGATGAGTCCGGCGAGCAGCGCGAGCACGACGGCGGCACCGAGCACCGGGGCGGCGCCGATGAGGCCGATGGCGGCCGAGCCGGCGAAGAGCGTGGCGACCTGGACGACACCGGCCCGGCGCACCCTGCCGCGCACGGTGAGCAGCAGCGCGCTGGCGGCGGCGCCGGCGCCGAACGCGGCGATGATCCAGCCGTAGCCGGCCGAGCCCCAGCCGCGCTGCCGGGCGAGCAGCACCATGCCGATGTTGAGCGGGCCGGCGAGGCCGAACTCGCTGACGGCGCCGGACAGCACGAGCGGCCCGACCAGGCGGTGCCGGCGGACGTAGCGCAGCCCGTCCCGGAGTTCGGCCCAGGCGGTGCCACGGTCGGCGAGTTCGGCGGGCGCGGCCAGTCCATCGGGTCCGGCGGGTCCATCGGGTGCGGCGAGTTCGGTGGGTCCGGCGGGTGCGGCGGGTTCCGCGAGTTCGCCGGGTGCGGCGAGCCCATCGGGCCGGGCACGTGCGGCAAGTCCAGCGGCCGGGTCGTCGCGGTGCGCGGACGCGCCGATGCGGGTGCCGAGCAGGAGCGGTACGGACAGCGCGAACAGCCCGCCGGCCACGGCGAACGCGGTGCTCGCGCCGCCGAGTCCCATGGCGAGTCCGCCGAGCGGCGGCCCGGCGATGTTCCCCGTGCGGACGGCGAGCGCGCGCATCCCCTGGAGCCGGACGAGCTGGTCGCCGGTGACCAGCCGTGGCGGCAGCGCGCCGACCGCGGGCAGGAACAGCGCGTCCACGACGCCGAAGACCAGTGCGAGGGCGATCAGCAGCCACAGCCCGGGCGCGGTCAGCGCGAGCACCGCGGCGGCGGCGAGGATCAGCACGCAGCGCACCGCGTCGCTGCCTATCACCACCAGGCGCGGCCCGAAGCGGTCGGCCACCACTCCCCCGCCGAGCAGCAGCAGGGCGCGCGGCACCGCGCCGACGGCCATGACGACGCCGACCTCGGCGGGCGGTGCGACCTTGGCGGCGGCGAAGCCGAGGGCGAGGAAGTAGACGCTGTCGCCAAGCAGGGAGGCGGTGTAGGCGGCGAGCCAGCGCAGCACGTTCGGGTCGCGGTGGGCGGAGACGGTGGCGGGTGGTGGAGCGGCGTGCGCGGTGCCGATCATGGCGGGCGGGCCTTCCTGGTGGGCGATTCGCTTCTACATGTAAGACACGCAAAGTGACGAAACATCACGCAATGACAGGGATCGGGGCATGCGGGCCCTACCGGCGGGCGGTCGGGCAAGGGCGCGCCGGGTGGTCGGGGAACAGCGGGGCCGGGCGGGGCGGTTGTCAGGCGGGCGGGGAGCGGACTCCTAGTCGCGGTACGGGAAGCCGTACATCTGGACCGCCACGTGTTCGCGGCCCTCGATGTCGCCGGCTTCCTCGGCGGCTCTGCCGCGCTCGGTCCAGCGCCGCATCAGGGCGCTCATCTCGTCGGCCATCTCCTGGAGTTCCGCGGCGGTCAGCCGCGGCATGTACTCGCTGCTGAACGCCGCCGAGGTCCACTCCCTGGACCAGGCCGCCTGTTCGTCGAGGTACTGCTCGTACCGCTCGTTGCGGGTGGCCAGGAGCTGCCGGGTGACCTGGCTGACGACGGCGGCGCCCTCGGGCCGGTCGTCGAAGTCGGCGTTGCGGAAGGTGAAGCCGCGGTCGGAGGAGAGCTGCCACCAGCGCTCGCGGCCGTCGCCGCCGCGGCCCGGCGCTTCGACGATGAAGCCGTGCGCGGCGAGCTTGCGCAGGTGGTAGCTGACCAGGGAGACCGCCTCGTCGACCTGGTCGGCCAGCCGAGAGGCGGTGGCCTCGCGGCTGGTGTAGAGGGCGCGGTAGATCCGGATGCGCAGGGGGTGCGTGAAGACCTTCAGCGCGTCCAGGTCGGTGATGCGCGGGTCGGGCCCGTGCGGGTCGGATGACGGTGCTGCCGGTTCGTCTGCCACCCTCTCACCGTAGATAGGAAAATTAAGTTGCACAATATTATTTGCGCAACTTTTCTTTCGCATCGGCCCGCAAGACAAGAGCGGTAACGGCGACGGCCGCGGGGACACCGGCACCCGCACCCGCACCCGCACAGCGGACCCGCTCAGCGGACCGGGTGGCCCGCCCCCCGCAGCGCGGACTTGACCTCGCCGATCCGCAGGTCGCCGAAGTGGAAGACGGACGCGGCCAGCACCGCGTCCGCGCCGGCCTCGACCGCGGGCGCGAAGTCGGCGACCTGCCCGGCCCCGCCGGAGGCGATCACCGGCACGCTCACCCGGGCGCGGACGGCCGCGATCATCTCGGTGTCGTAGCCGTCCTTGGTGCCGTCCGCGTCCATCGAGTTGAGCAGGATCTCGCCCGCCCCGAGGTCCGCGGCGCGCTCGGCCCACTCCACCGCGTCGATACCGGTGCCGCGCCGCCCGCCGTG
This sequence comes from Actinacidiphila sp. bgisy145, assembly GCF_057708125.1. Classification (NCBI taxonomy): domain Bacteria; kingdom Bacillati; phylum Actinomycetota; class Actinomycetes; order Kitasatosporales; family Streptomycetaceae; genus Actinacidiphila; species Actinacidiphila sp. bgisy145. Next base: position 119,967 of record NZ_JBYIRL010000005.1, on the reverse strand, counting down.
CGTGGTGACCTCGAACGAGCCGTCCGGGGCGCGCCGGGCGTCCACCGACAGCACCAGCACCTGGCGGCCGAACCGCTCGGCGATCTCCCGGATCAGCTCGGGCCGGGCGATGGCCGCGGTGTTGACGCCCACCTTGTCCGCGCCGGCCCGCAGCAGCTTGTCCACGTCGTCCGCGCTGCGCACCCCGCCGCCGACGGTGAGCGGGATGAACACCTGCTCCGCGGTGCGCCGCACCACGTCGTAGGTGGTCTCCCGGTCACCGGAGGAGGCGGTGATGTCGAGGAAGGTCAGCTCGTCCGCGCCCTCGGCGTCGTACAGCTTCGCCATCTCGACCGGGTCGCCCGCGTCGCGCAGGTTCCGGAAGTTGACACCCTTGACCACCCGCCCGGCGTCCACGTCCAGGCAGGGGATGACTCGGACCGCCAGGCTCATGCGCCCTCTTCTCGTTCACCAGGTTCTTCAGGCCCGCGCCGCACGTCACCGCGGTACGCCTCGATCTCCACCTCGACCAGCACCCGGGAGTCCGCGAAGCCCGCCACCACGACCATGGTGGCCGCCGGCCGCGCCGCGCCGAACACCTCGCGGTGCGCCCGGCCGACCTCGTCGGCGTCCCGGGCGTGGCTGAGGTACATCCGGGTCCGGACCACGCTGGCCGCGTCCAGCCCGAACGGCTCCAGCGCCGACAGCGCGCCGCGGAACGCGATCAGCGCCTGGCCGTACGGCTCGTCGTCGCCCGGTGCGCTGCCGGCCGCGGGCGACGGGGTGACCCCGGAGACCAGCACCCGGTCCCCCGCCGCGACCGCGCGGGAGGAGCCGATCGCCTCCTCCCAGGAGCTGTCCTCCGAGCGCAGCCGCTGCACCTGACCGGCGCTCTCCACGCTCTCGGGGCTCTCGGAGCTCTCCACGCTCCCTGCGCTCCCTGCGCTCCCTGCGGGCGCCGGTTCCCCGGCGGAACGGGAGGGTCGCGGGGCGCGCGGGGACTCGGGCGGTTCCGGGGATTCGGTCATCGGGACACAGCCTCCAGGGCTTCCTGCAACGTGAACGCCTGTGCGTACAGCGCCTTCCCGACGATCGCGCCTTCCACGCCCTTGGGCACCAGAGTGGCGATCGCCCGCAGGTCGTCGAGGCTGGAGACGCCGCCCGAGGCGACCACCGGCTTGTCGGTGGCCGCGCACACGTTCTCCAGCAGCTCCAGGTTGGGGCCCTGGAGGGTGCCGTCCTTCGCGATGTCGGTCACGACGTACCGCGCGCAGCCCTCGGAGTCCAGCCGGGCCAGCGTCTCGTACAGGTCGCCGCCGTCGCGGGTCCAGCCGCGGCCGCGCAGCGTGGTGCCGCGCACGTCCAGCCCGACCGCGATCCGGTCGCCGTACTCGGCGATCACCTTCGCCACCCACTGCGGGCTCTCCAGCGCGGCGGTGCCGAGGTTGACCCGGGTGCAGCCGGTGGCCAGGGCCGCCGCGAGGGTGTCGTCGTCGCGGATGCCGCCGGACAGCTCGACCTTGATGTCCATGGTGCGGGCCACCCCGGCGATCAGCTCGCGGTTGTCACCGGTGCCGAACGCCGCGTCGAGGTCGACCAGGTGCAGCCACTCCGCGCCCGCCTGCTGCCAGGCCAGCGCCGCGGCGAGCGGGTCGCCGTAGGAGGTCTCGGAGCCGGACTCGCCGTGCACCAGGCGGACGGCCTGGCCGTCGCGGACGTCGACGGCGGGGAGGAGTTCGAGCGTGCTCATCGGATTGCGGTCCTCGGGGTCGGGCGGATGCGGGACGGTGGCCTACGGCGCGGCGGCCGTACGGCGGGAGGGGCAGCGGTCGGGCGGGACGGCGGCGGCGGTACGGTCCCGCGGGTGCGGCGGCGCGAGCGCCGTACGGCCCGGTGCCCTGGGCGCCGCGGAGGCCGCGGGCGCCCGCGGGGCGGGTCAGAGCGTGTCGAGCCAGTTCTCCAGCAGCCGCGCGCCCGCGTCCCCGGACTTCTCCGGATGGAACTGCGTGGCCCACAGCGCGCCGTTCTCCACCGCGGCCACGAACGGCTCGCCGTGCGTGGCCCAGGTGACCTTGGGGGCGCGGATCGCGCTGGCGGACGGCTCCATCTCCCACGCGCGCACCGCGTAGGAGTGCACGAAGTAGAACCGGGCGTCCTCCGCCAGCCCCGCGAACAGCTGGGAGTCCTGCGGCGCCTGGACGGTGTTCCAGCCCATGTGCGGGACGACCGGCGCGCGCAGCGGGGCGACGGTGCCGGGCCACTCGTCCAGGCCGTCGCTCTCCACGCCGTGCTCGATGCCGCGGCTGAAGAGCACCTGCATGCCGACGCAGATGCCCAGCACCGGGCGGCCGCCCGCGAGACGGCGGCCCACGATCCAGTCGCCGCGGACCTTCCTGATGCCCTCCATGCAGGCGGCGAAGGCGCCGACGCCGGGCACGAGCAGCCCGTCGGCGGCCATCGCGCGGTCGTAGTCCGCGGTGATCTCCACCTCGGCGCCGGCCCGGGCCAGCGCCCGCTCGGCGGACCGCACGTTGCCGAAGCCGTAGTCCAGGACGACGACGCTCTTGCCGGTGGTGTTCGTCATGTCCGCACGCCCCTCTACAGCCGGAGCAGGCCGGTGACGAGCGCCATCGCCGACCCGATCGCGAGCAGCGTGATCAGGCTCTTGGACTGCTTCTGCTTCCAGAACGAGTAGACCCCGCCGGCCAGGAACAGCCCGAGCAGGATGAAGAGGGACGACCCCTTGTTCACAGCGCACCCTTCTTGTTCACAGCGCGCCCTTCGTGGACGGCAGGATGCCCGCGGCGCGCGGATCGCGCTCGCTGGCGTAGCGCAGGGCCCGGGCCAGCGCCTTGAACTGGCACTCCACGATGTGGTGCGCGTTGCGCCCGTAGGGCACGTGGACGTGCAGCGCGACCTGGGCCTGGGCGACGAAGGACTCCAGGATGTGCCGGGTCATCGTGGTGTCGTAGGAGCCGATCATCGGCGCCATGTGCTCGGGCTCGGTGTGCACCAGGTAGGGGCGGCCGGACAGGTCGACGGTGACCTGGGCGAGCGACTCGTCCAGCGGCACCGTGCAGTTGCCGAACCGGTAGATGCCGACCTTGTCGCCGAGCGCCTGCCGGAACGCGGCGCCGAGCGCGAGCGCGGTGTCCTCGATCGTGTGGTGGGTGTCGATGTGCAGGTCGCCCTCGGTCTTCACGGTGAGGTCGAACAAGCCGTGCCGGCCGAGCTGGTCGAGCATGTGGTCGTAGAAACCCACGCCGGTCGAGACGGAGACCTGCCCGGTGCCGTCGAGGTCGATCTCGACGACGGTGGACGTCTCCTTGGTGGTGCGCTCCACGCGGCCCGCGCGGGTCATGCGGACTCCTTGTCGGTGCGGCGGTCGCCGCCACTGTGCTCGGTGCTGTGCTCGGTGTGCTCGGTGCCGTACGTCGCGTACACGGCCTTGGCCGCGTCCAGGAACGCGCTGTTCTCGGCGGGTGTGCCGGTGGACGCCCGCAGCCAGCCGGGGACGCCGTTGTCGCGGATCAGGACCCCGCGGTCGAGGAACGCCTGCCAGGCGGCGTGGCTGTCGGCGAAGCGGCCGAACTGCACGAAGTTCGCGTCGGACTCGGTGACCTGGAAGCCGATGGCGCGCAGTTCGGCGACGACGCGGTCGCGTTCGGCCTTGAGCTGCTCGACGTAGCCGAGCAGGGTGTCGGTGTACTCCAGCGCGGCCAGCGCGGTCGCCTGGTTGACCGACGAGAGGTGGTAGGGCAGCCGGACCAGCTGGACCGCCTCGACCACGGCCGGGTCGGCCGCGAGGTAGCCCAGCCGCAGCCCGGCCGCGCCGAACGCCTTGGACATGGTGCGGGTCAGCACCAGGTTCGGCCGGCCGTCGATCAGCGGCAGCAGCGAGGGCCGGTGCGAGAACTCGCCGTACGCCTCGTCGATGACCACCAGCGACGGCTTCGCGGCCTGTGCGGCCTCGTAGAGCGCCAGCACGGTGGCGGCGTCGGTCGCGGTGCCGGTCGGGTTGTTCGGCGAGCAGACGAAGACGACGTCGGGGCGGAGCGCGGCGATCTCGCGGCAGGCCGCCTCGGTGTCGATGGTGAAGTCGGCGTGCCGCGGCCCGGACACCCAGCCGGTGCCGGTGCCGCGGGAGATCAGCGCGTGCATGGAGTACGACGGCTCGAAGCCGATCGCGGTGCGACCGGGCCCGCCGAACGCCTGGAGCAGCTGCTGGATCACTTCGTTGGAGCCGTTGGCGGCCCAGACCTGGCCGGCGGCGACCGGGTGGCCCGCGGTGCGGCTGAGGTACTCGGCGAGCGCGGTGCGCAGCTCGACCGCGTCCCGGTCCGGGTAGCGGTTGAGGTTGCGGGCGGCCTCGGTGACGCGTTCGGCGATCCGCGCGACCAGCGGCTCGGGCAGCGGGTACGGGTTCTCGTTGGTGTTCAGCCGCACCGGCACGTCGAGCTGCGGGGCGCCGTACGCGGACTGGCCGCGCAGTTCGTCGCGCAGCGGCAGGTCGTCGAGTGAGGTCATGATCCGGCTCCGAACCGTACGGTCACGGCGGTGCCGTGCGCGGGCAGGTCCTCGGCGGTGGCCAGCGCCACCACGTGGTGGGCGACGTCGGCGAGCGCGTCGCGGGAGTAGTCCACGACGTGGATGCCGCGCAGGAAGGACTGCACGGACAGGCCCGAGGAGTGGCAGGCGCAGCCGCCGGTGGGCAGCACGTGGTTGGAGCCGGCGCAGTAGTCGCCGAGGGAGACCGGGGCGTGCGGGCCGACGAAGACCGCGCCGGCGTTGCGCACGCGGGCGGCGACGGCGGCGGCGTCCTGGGTCTGGATCTCCAGGTGCTCGGCGGCGTAGGCGTCCACGACCTCAAGGCCCTGGGCGAGGGTGTCGACCAGGACGGTCGCGGACTGGCGGCCGGCGAGCGCGGCGGCGATCCGCTCGCGGTGCTTGGCGGCGGCGACCTGCACGTCGAGTTCCTTGTCGACGGCGTCGGCGAGCTCGGCGGAGGTGGTGACCAGGACGGCGGCGGCCAGAGTGTCGTGCTCGGCCTGGCTGATCAGGTCGGCGGCCACGAAGGCGGGGTCGGCGGAGGCGTCGGCGAGGATGGCGATCTCAGTCGGTCCGGCCTCGGCGTCGATGCCGATCCGGCCCTTGAGCAGGCGCTTGGCGGCGGCGACGTAGATGTTGCCGGGGCCGGTGACCAGGTTGACCGGGCGGCACTCGTCGGTGCCGTAGGCGAACATGGCGACGGCCTGGGCGCCGCCGGCGGCGTAGACCTCGTCCACGCCGAGCAGGGCGCAGGCGGCGAGCACCGGCGCGGCGGGCAGGCCGCCGTTGTCCTTCTGCGGCGGGGAGGAGACCGCGACGCCCTCGACGCCGGCCTCCTGGGCGGGCACCACGTTCATCACCACGGAGGACGCGTAGGCGGCCAGGCCGCCCGGTACGTACAGCCCGACGCGCTGGACGGGCACCCACCGCTCGGTGACGGTGCCGCCGGGCACCACCTGCGTGGTGGTGTCGGTCCTGCGCTGGTCGCGGTGGACGGTCCGGGCCCGGCGGATGGACTCCTCCAGGGCGGCGCGGACCTCGGGGTCGAGCCGGTCGAGGGCGTCGGCCAGGGCCTGGGCGGGCACCCGCAGCCGCTCCACGCGCACCCCGTCGAAGCGCTCCCCGTACTCGATCACCGCCGCGCCGCCGCGATGGCGCACGTCCTCGCAGATGGGCCGCACGGCGTCGAGCGCGGCCTCCACGTCGAACTCGGCCCGGGGCAGCAGGTCGCGGTCGATCCCGCCCTCGGGGAAGGCGGCACCGCGCAGATCGATTCGGGAGATCACGGTGCCAAGTGTAGAGACCTGCCCAGGGCACCTGTTCCGCGGTTCCACTCCGTGATACGGCGGCGAGGCGGCGGCAAGACGGCGGCGCGGGCGTTCCGGGCCCCCGCGGGGCCCGCGCGGCACGGCGTGTGGCACGGCCCGCGGCACGGCGGGCGGCCCTGCTGACAGCACGGGCGCCGGGAAGGGTGCCGAACGGGGGCGTACTGCCCGTACGCTGACCGCTGTGACCGATCGCCTTCCGCTCTTCCCGCTCAGTTCGCCGCTGTTCCCGGGGCTGGTGCTGCCGCTGAACGTCTTCGAGGAGCGCTACCGGGCCCTGGTGCGGGACCTGCGGGCGCTGCCGGAGGACGCGCCGCGGCGGTTCGGGGTGGTGGCGATCAGGAACGGCCAGGAGATCGCGCCGACCGGCCAGGAGGGCCGGGCCACCGGTCCGGCCGCGGGCCTGGGCGACGACCCGATGGCGGCGCTGTACGGGTACGGCTGCGTCGCCGACGTGGCCGACATCGTGGACAGCGGCGACGGCGGCTTCCGGATGCACGCGACCGGCATCGTACGGTTCCGGCTGCTGTCGGTGGACGCGTCCGGGGCCTACCTGACGGCGGAGGTCGAGGAGCTGGCGGAGGAGCCCGGCAGCGGGGCGGGCGGGCTGGCGCCGGAGGTGACCCGGGCGTTCCGCACCTACCAGAAGCGGCTGGCCGGCTCGCGCGAACGCAGCCTGTCCGGGCAGGAGTTCACCGACAACCCGACGGTGCTGTCGTACCTGGTGGCGGCCACGATGATCGCCGAGACGCCGGCGAAGCAGCGGCTGCTGGAGGCGCCGGACACCGCCACCCGGCTCGGCGAGGAGCTGCGGCTGCTGCGCCGGGAGGTCGCGGTCATCGAGAAGCTGCCGTCGCTGCCCGCGGTGGACCTGACCCAGCAGGCGATCTGCGCGAACTGACCGGCCGGGCCGCACCGCTGCGGCCGGACCTGGCAGGCTTGCCGGTCATGGCGAAGAAGTCACGTACCGGCGGCGGCACCCCGGCGACCGTCGCGCTGGACCGGGCCGCGGTGCCGTACACCGTGCACGCGTACCCGCACGACCCGGGCGGGGAGCTGTCCTACGGCCAGGAGGCCGCGGCCGCGCTCGGCGTGGAGCCCGGCCGGGTGTTCAAGACGCTCGTCGCGGAGGTGGACGGCGCGCTGACGGTGGCGGTGGTGCCGGTGTCCGGCTCGCTGGACCTGAAGGCGCTGGCAGCCGCGGCGGGCGGCAAGCGCGCGGCGATGGCCGATCCGGCCGCGGCCGAGCGCAGCAGCGGCTACGTCCGCGGCGGCATCTCCCCGCTCGGCCAGCGCAAGGCCCTGCCGACGGTGGTGGACGCCACCGCGCTGTCGCATCCGACGGTGTTCGTGTCCGCGGGCAAGCGCGGGCTGGAGGTGGAGCTGGCGCCGGCCGAGCTGGTGCGGCTGACCGGCGCGGCGACCGCGCCGCTACTGCGCCCGGCCGCCCGGGGCTGACCCCTCTGCCCCCTCGGCCCCCCCGGCCTCCTTGGCCCAGGTTCCCGGGCGCGGCTCCTCGCGCACCCCGAAGGTGTAGGTGAGCGCGGAGTACACCAGCATCGCGGCGGCCGGCCAGACCACGATCGCGACCTTGGCGCGCAGCTTCAGCGGGCCGTCGAAGACCACCTTCGGCCCGACCTGCTTGGCGTGCGCGATGATGTCCGTGGTCGGGCCGAGCCACACGCCCAGCCGCCAGCCGATGACGGAGGCGACCGCGCCGCCGACCGCCAGGCCGAAGACGACGCCGACGCCGCCCCTGCGGTGGCGCCAGAACACCGCGGCGGCGGTGAGCGCGCCCAGGATCAGCGCGATGACCACGAACGTGCCGTCGCCGCCGATCGCCTCCTCGCCCTCGGTGTCCTTGAGGTAGACCGCCTGCCCGTCGGAGACCATCGGCACCCGGGGCGACAGCCACAGCCAGAACAGCCCGAGGATGATCCCGCAGACCGCGACGAGCACCGCGACGACGAGCCCGTTGCGCAGCGCGGTGGCGACGCTGTCGCGGTCCCGGCCGGGCTGGTAGGGCGCGAGCGTCGCGCCGTCGCCGCTTCCCGCCGGGCCTCCCGCGGGAAGGGGCGGAAGCTGCGGGACGGTCGGGTCCTGCGGGCCCTCGGGCGGCGCGGGCTGCGGGGACCCGGAGTTCGAAGGCTCGGGCGTCAGAGGAGCGGTCACCAGGCCATCGTGCCAGGTGTTCCCGGCGGGTGCGCCACCGGCCGTACGGCCGCCGGGAAGCGGGCCTCCACCGGCCGGCCGGCGCCCGGCCGTACGGCGGTCAGCGGCGGGCGGCCCGCCGGTACGCCCAGGTCGCCACGGCCAGCGAGGCGACCCCGACGCCCGCGCACACCGCGAGGTCCCCGGCGACCGCGGCCCAGTCGGTGCCGCCGTGCCCGAAGGTCCGGGCGAACGCCTCCACCCCGTACGTCGACGGCAGCAGGTCGCGCGCCCAGCCGACCGGCGCGGGCATGTGCGAGGCCGGCAGCACCCCGAGCAGCAGGGCCGCGGACATGCCGAGCTGCCCCAGCAGCGTGGCGATCTCCTGCCGGGGTGCGAGCAGCCCGCAGGCCGCGCCGAGCCCGGACATCGCGGCGCCGGCCAGCGGCACCACGAGCACCAGCACCCACAGGTTGGCCAGGCCCAGGTGGAACAGCACGCAGCCGGTGACCGCGGTGACGAGGGTGCCGGGCACGGTGAACGAGGCGTACGCGCCCGCCGCGCCGAGGACGACCGCGGCCGGCGGCACCGGCAGCGTCGCGTAGTGGTCGAGGCCGCCGGAGGCGCGCAGCTGGCCGAAGTACTGGGCGAGCAGGTTCAGCGCGACGAACGCGACGACCAGCACGCTGGAGCCGGCCACGACCGCGCGGGCCGCCTCGCCGTCGCCGGCGTGCACCACGCCGCGCAGCATCACCATGATCCCGATGGACTGGAAGGTGGCGACGAACAGCAGCGGGATGCGCGCCACCCGGGCGCGGGAGAGCTGGGCCCGGTAGACCGCGCCGAGCGCGGGCCACAGCCGGGCCCGGGGGGCGAGCGGTGTGGCGCCGCCGCCGATCAGCTCGCCGGGTTCGAGACCGGCCGGTGCCGCCAGGGTCATACCTTCACCAGTCCCTCGCTGCTGCCGCCGAGCGCCAGGTAGACGTCCTCCAGGCTGGGCATGGCCAGGGTGAAGTCGTCCAGCGCGGCGAACGCCGGGCCGCCGGTGACCTCCGCGACCGCGGCCCTGGCCCGTTCCTGCGGCAGCCGCAGCGTCCAGCGGCGGCCGGCGACCTCCGCCAGGGGGCGCAGCGCGGCGACCGCGGGCAGGTCGGCCGGGGGGTCGTGCCGCCAGACCAGGTCGAGCCGCACCTCGCCCTCGACCAGGGCGCGCAGCCCGGCGGGCGAGTCGCAGGCGATGACCCGGCCGTGGTCGAGGACCGCGACCCGGTCCAGCACCGTTTCGGCCTCGATGACGTTGTGGGTGACCAGCAGGACGGTGGTGCCCTGCTCGGTGCGGCGCCGGTCCACCGCCGCCCACACCGCGCGGCGCGCGACGGGGTCCATGCCGGTGGTGGGCTCGTCCAGGACGAGGACCGGCCGCGGGCCGACGAGGGCCGCGGCGAAGCAGGCGAGGCGGCGCTGCCCGCCGGAGAGCCGCTTGATCGGGCGGGCCGCGAGCGGGCCGAGGCCCAGCTCGTCCAGGACCGCGTCCCGTGCGGTGCGGGCCGCGGCGGCGGGCATCCCGCGCAGCCTGCCGGTGGTCTCCGCGGCGAGCGCGACCGTCAGCTCGTCCAGGGCGGTGGACTCCTGGCCGAGGTAGCCGATCAGCCGCGCGGCGCGCTCGGGGTGGCGCACCAGGTCGTGGCCGAGCAGGTCGATGCTGCCCGCGTCCGGCCGCAGCAGGCCGGTGAGCTGGCGGACCAGGGTGCTCTTGCCCGCGCCGTTCGGGCCGAGGATGCCGAAGAGTTCGCCGGTGCGTACGTCCAGGTCGATGCCGTCGTTGGCCCGCACCGCCGGGATGTCCCGGCCGCGGCGCCCCCGGCCGCCCGGGTACGTCCGGACGAGGCCGCGTACGGCTACCGCCGGTCTCGCCCGTCCTTCGGTGCCCGTCCTCACGAGCACCGAGAGTACGCGGTCCCCGCGCCCCACCACGAAACGGGGTGCCCCGGCGGAAAACGGTGCCCGTCAAGGGCGCGTGGCCCCGGCGTGCGGCGCCCGACCCCGTGCGGCCCTCGTCGGCCGGTCTGCGCGACGGGCGGTTCAGTCCGCCGGGGAGGCGGTGTCGAACTCGCGCCAGAAGCCCGCGCGGATCGCGTAGCGGTCGTTCTCGTCGATCTGGTCGTCCTTGTGTGCCAGCAGCCCGAAGCGGGCCGCGTAGCGCAGGAGTTCCCCGTCGATCCGGTGCGGGACGCGCGGGTAGTGCGTGGAGAGGTGCTCCAGGTGGGTCCGGTCGCCGACCCGGGCGATCCAGCGGCGGGCGAAGACCTGCCCGACCTCGTAGGGGTCGCCGCTGACCGCGGTGATGTCGGCCTCGCGGTCGGCCCAGCGCTGCTCCGCGGTCGTGAGCTGCGCGAGGGTCGGCAGGCCGGAGGTGTCGGGCTGGTCGGCGCCGGGCCGGTCGGTCCACCCCTTGTCGGAGGACCAGCGCAGGGTGCTGGGCGCGGGGTGGGTCGGGGGCGGCGCCGGCTGGGCGTGCACGCGGCCGAGGTCGGCGAGGTCCTTCGGGGTGGGCACGCCCTTGCCGGGCGCCGGGGCGGTCGCCGTGTCGCCGGGGTGCGGGGCGGGCGCGCTGCCGTTCTTCGCGGGGGTCTCGGCGGGGGCCGGCTGGACCGCGCGGGGCGCGGCGGCGTGCTCCGGCAGCGGCGCGGCCAGGATCGCGGCGATCTCCGGCCGTACCCCGGGGCGCGGCCCGGGTGTGGGCCCGCAGGCCCCCGCGACCTCCCGCGCCCGGATCGCCGCGGTGATCCACTCCCGGTCCAGCACGCGGCGCTCGTCGGCCTCGGCGACCAGGTCCTCCGACTGGTTGTAGTCGCCGTCGGCGGCCTGCACGGCCCACAGGTGGACGGCCACGCCGTGCTCCTTGGCCGACATCATGCCGGGCAGCAGGTCGCCGTCGCCGGTGACCAGCACCACGTCGGAGCAGGCCCGGTTGCGGGCCAGTTCGGACAGCTCGGCGTGCATCGCGGCGTCGACGCCCTTCTGCGCCCACCTGCCGTCCGTTCGGGTGAGGGCGCCGAGCCGTACGGTGACGCGCGGCATCACCCGCAGCCGCCGGTGCTCGGGTTGCGGAACGCGGTCGGGGGCCCCGTCGAACCAGTAGATCCGCAGTAGCGGCTGACCGGTCTCCGCTTCGGCGCGTTCGCGCAGGCCGGCGACCACTGCGGCATGATCGACGGTGATCCGCGAACGCGACGGTTCGCCGGCCAGCAGGCTCGCCGCTGCGCCCAGCAGGTACCCGGCGTCCACCAGGACGACGCAGCGGTCCATGTTGCACCTCTTCCGGTCGACCCCCGGCACGGATGCCCCCTGAGTTTCCCCCGAGTCTGCCCGAATGCCCGGGGGTTATGACCGCGAACACGATCTTCGGCGTGGCGGTCGGCGGTTTTTCCCGGCCAACGCCGGTCCCAAACGCCCGAAATGCGACCTTCGCCCCACCGTGTCAGTCTGATTGCGGCCGATCGGCCACCATCCCCTCACCAGGAAGGCACGATCGTGGCGAAGAACCGGAACCAGAACCGCCCGCAGCGCGACCGCCAGGACGAGCGGTCCCACCCGGCCGGCGAGGCCCAGGAGCCCCAGCACAAGGGCACCGTGGCCGAGGAGCACATGATGCCCGCGGCCACCCGCGTGGCGCGCAAGCAGCAGAAGAAGTTCGGCCACAACTGATCGCGCCTGACCCGCACTTCACGGACGCGGGGGTGCCTCCGGCAAGGGGGTGCCCCCGCGTTCGGCGTCGTGTGGGCGGGGCGGACTAGGGTGGAGCCCTCCCCCTCGACCGTCCTGGAGGTGCCAGCCCGGTGGCCGACAGCTTTGTTCACCTGCACAACCACACCGAGTACTCGATGCTCGACGGCGCCCAGCGCCTGAAGCCCATGTTCACCGAGGTCGCACGGCAGGGCATGCCCGCCATCGCGATGAGCGACCACGGCAACATGTTCGGTGCGTACGAGTTCCAGCAGGTCGCCAAGGGCTTCGACGACGTGAAGCCGATCATCGGCATCGAGGCGTACGTCGCGCCGTCGCACCGCCGGTACAAGAAGCAGGAGTTCTGGGGCCCGGGCGGCCAGCGGGCGATGTCGGACGACGGCGAGGGGAGCAAGGACGTCTCCGGCGGCGGCCGCTTCACCCACATGACGATGTGGGCGCGGAACGTCGAGGGCCTGCGGAACCTGTTCTACCTGTCGACGGAGGCCAGCTACACCGGGCAGTTCCCCGCCGGCAAGCCCCGCATGGACATGGAGCTGATCTCCGAGCACGCCGGCGGCATCATCGGCACCACCGGCTGCCCCTCGGGCGCCATCCAGACCCGGCTGCGGCTGAACCAGTACGACGAGGCGAAGAAGGTCGCCGCCTCCTACCAGGACATCCTCGGCAAGGAGAACTACTTCCTGGAGCTGATGGACCACGGGCTGGACCTGGAGCGGAACGTCCGCGGCGACCTGCTGCGGCTGGCCAAGGAGCTGGAGATCCCGCTGCTGGCCACCAACGACGCGCACTACGTCCTGGAGGAGCACGCCGACGCGCACGACAACCTGCTGTGCATCGGCGTCGGCAAGAACAAGGACGACCCGAACCGCTTCAAGTTCAACGGCACCGGCTACTACCTCAAGACCGCAGCGCAGATGCGGGAGCTGTTCCGGGAGCTGCCGGAGGCGTGCGACAACACGCTGCTGATCGCCGAGCGCATCGAGTCGTACGACGAGGTCTTCGACCTCGAGGACGAGATGCCGCAGTACCCGGACGTCCCCGAGGGCGAGACGCAGGAGTCCTGGCTGCGCAAGGAGGTCCTCAAGGGCCTGGCGATGCGCTACGGCGACCCGATCCCGGCGGAGGTGCTGGAGCGCTTCGAGACCGAGATGAAGGTCATCGGTCCGATGGGCTTCTCGTCGTACTTCCTCGTGGTCGCGGACATCTGCCGGTACGCGCGGGACAACAAGATCCCGGTCGGCCCGGGCCGCGGCTCGGCGACCGGTTCGATCGTCGCCTACGCGACCCGGATCACCGAGCTGTGCCCGCTGGAGCACGGCCTGCTCTTCGAGCGGTTCCTCAACCCCGAGCGCATCAACCCGCCGGACGTCGACCTCGACTTCGACGACCGCAAGCGGGACCAGATGGTCGCCTACGTGGTGGAGAAGTACGGCGACGAGTACACCGCGCTGGTCAACACCTTCGGCAAGCTGAAGGCGAAGAACGCGATCAAGGACACGTCGCGGATTCTCGGCTACCCCTTCGCGCACGGCGAGCGGATCACCAAGGCGCTGCCGGCCGACGTGATGGGCAAGAGCATCCCGATCGACGGCATCTTCAACCCCGAGCACCCGCGGTACGGCGAGGCCGGCGAGATCCGGACGCTCTACCAGAACGAACCGGACGTCAAGAAGGTCGTCGACAGCGCCAAGGGCGTCGAGGGCCTGATCCGCAACACCGGTGTGCACGCCGCCGCGGTCATCCTGTCGAAGACCAAGCTGACCAACCGCATTCCGCTGCACATGCGGAAGGACGGCACGAAGATCACCGGGTTCGACTACCCGTCGTGCGAGTCCATGGGCCTGGTCAAGATGGACTTCCTGGGCCTGCGCAACCTGGGCGTGATCGACCAGGCGATCCAGAACGTGCGGGAGAACCGCGGGGTCGACCTGAGCACCGAGAACATCCCGCTGGACGACAAGAACACCTACGCGCTGCTCGCCCGCGGCGACACCTTCGGCGTCTTCCAGCTCGACGGCGGCGGCATGCGGACCCTGCTCAAGGCGATGGAGCCGAGCCGGTTCGAGGACATCGCGGCGGCCCTGGCGCTGTACCGGCCGGGCCCGATGGCGGCCAACGCGCACATGAACTACGCCAGCCGCAAGACCGGCCGGCAGGCGGTCGAGCCGATCCACCCGGAGCTGAAGGACGCGCTGGAGCCGATCCTCGGCAACACCTTCCACCTGCTGATCTACCAGGAGCAGATCATGGCCATCGCCCGCCAGCTGGCGGGCTACACCCTCGGCGGCGCCGACCTGCTGCGCCGCGCGATGGGCAAGAAGAAGCCCGAGGTGCTGGCCGCGGAGTGGGAGAAGTTCCACGGCGGCATGCGGGACAACGGGTACTCCGAGGAGTCCATCAAGGCGCTGTGGGACGTCATGCTCCCGTTCTCGGGATACGCGTTCAACAAGTCGCACACCGCCGGCTACGGACTGGTGTCCTTCTGGACCGCCTACCTCAAGGCCAACTACCCGGCCGAGTACATGGCGGCCCTGCTCACCTCGGTCGGGGACGACAAGGACAAGGCGGCGATCTACCTCGCCGACGCCCGCAAGAGCGGGGTCAACGTGCTGGCGCCCGACGTGAACGCGTCCGTCGCGGAGTTCACCGCCGTCGGCGAGGACGTCCGGTTCGGGCTGAAGTCCGTCCGGAACGTCGGCGAGGGCGTGATCGAGGCGCTGATCTCGGCGCGCAAGTCCAAGGGCCAGTTCACCTCGTTCGCCGACTTCCTGGACAAGGTGAGCATCCCGGTCCTGAACAAGCGGGCCATCGAGTCGCTGATCAAGGCGGGCGCGTTCGACTCCCTCGGCCACACCCGGATGGGGCTGTCCGCGGTCTTCGAGGACGCCGTCGACGCGATCGTGCCGGTCAAGAAGGCCGAGGCGTACGGCCAGGACGACCTCTTCGCGAGCCTGGGCGGCCCCGACGAGAACGTGCAGACCTTCGGGCTGGACTTCGCGATCCCCGAGACGGAGTGGCCGCGCAAGCAACTCCTCGCCATCGAGCGGGACATGCTGGGCCTGTACGTCTCGGCGCACCCGCTGGACGGCACCGAGCACATCCTCGCCCGCAACCGCGACACCACGCTCGCCGAGCTGCTGGCCTCCGGCCAGGAGCGGCCGGTGAAGGTCGCCGGGCTCATCACCGGCGTCGACCGCAAGATGACCAAGCAGGGCAACGCGTGGGCCGCGGTCACCTTCGCCGACCGTGACGCGAGTATCGAGGTCTGCTTCTTCCCCGCGACCTACCAGCTCGTCGGCCACGCGCTCATCCCCGACAGCGTCGTCTCGATCACCGGCCGGGCCCAGGACCGCGACGGCACCATGAACATCATCGGCTCGGAGCTGGCCGAGCTGGACGTCTCCTCCGCGGAGAGCGGCGGCAAGCCGCCGGTGCAGCTGTCCTTCCGCGAGCACAAGATCCTGCGCCAGGACGCGATCAGCGAACTGCGCCGCATCCTGTCCTCGCACCCCGGCGACAGCCCGGTCCGCGCCCGCGTCGCCGGCCCGCAGAAGACCACCGTCTACGAACTCGGCTTCCTCGTCGACCCCACCACGGTCGCCTCCGAGATCAAGGTCTCCTTCGGCGCCGAGGTCTGGCTCGGCGTCGCCTAGCCGCCACCCGCAGTGAGCGCGCCGGGAGCCCCGGCCCCCGGCGCGCCCGCACTGTCTTCGTGTTGTTATCCGACCTTTAAGTCACGCATACAGGTTCGCGTGGCACACTCTGTGCCCATGGAGACCATGGGCGAGATACGTCCGCGGCTGAGGGCGGCGCGCGCCGCCCTCTTCGCCGCGCTCTGCGTCACGCTCTCCTCCACCTCCCATGTGCTGATGGCCCACCGGCCGCTGCCGCTGACCGTCGTCCTCGCCGCCTTCGCGGCCGTCTTCGCGCTGGCCTACGCGCTGGGCCGGCGCGAGCGCGGGTTCTGGGCGATCAGCGGGATGATGGTGCCGCTGGAACTGGCCGTGGACACCGTCTTCACCTCCGGCCAGCAGTCCTGCTACGGGCCCGACGGCGGCCCGGTCACCGGTTCGTGGCGGTCGCTGCACGAGGCGGTCGTCTGCCACGGCCAGGTCGGCGCCAGGCTGCCCGAGGTCTCCCCCGCGCAGGCCGCCGCCGTCCACACCGGCACGTCGGCCCTGCCGTGGCTGCTGCTGGCCGTGCACGTCTGCGTCGGCCTGGCCGCGTCCTGGTGGCTGCGGCGCGGCGAAGCCGCGGTGCACCGCGTGCTACGGGCGGTGGCCGTCGCCGCGTTCCGCCCGCTGCTGTTCGCCGCCGGCGCCGTCGCCGCCCTCACCGGCGCCACCGCCGGCCGGGTCCGCGCCGCCGCCCCGGCCGCCGGCCGGCTGGCCGCCCGGCCACTGCTGCACTCCGTCGTACGCCGGGGACCTCCGCTCGCGCTCGCCGCCTGAACGGCTCGGACGGCCGCAACGGCCGCAACGGCCTGAACAGGCGGCCGGACCGATCCGTATGTCCCCATCACACAGCCACGCGTGCGTCACGCGTCATCCCCACGGAGTCACCCAGCCATGAGCAGCAGGAACAGCAAGCAGAGCAAGGCCGCCGCCCGCGAGCGGCTGCGCGTCCAGCGCGAGAAGGAGGCGAAGCGCGCGAAGGTGCGCCGCCAGGTCCTGGTCGCCGCCGGTGTCGTGGTGGTGCTGGCCGCCGCGGGCGGCATAGCCGTGGCCGTCAACAACGCCAACAAGCCCAGCTACTGGAGCGCGGCGGCGAAGAAGACCCTGGTCAAGCCGGCCAACACCTCGGGCACCAACGGCACCACCATCACCCTCGGCGACGCGAACAACAAGAACACCGTCGAGGAGTGGGAGGACATGCGCTGCCCGTACTGCGCCGCCTACGAACAGGAGTCCGGCGCCGCGGTACTCAAGGGCGCCACCGACGGCGACTACAAGATCGTGCTGCACATGGGCACGTTCCTGGACACCAACCTCGGCGGCACCGGCTCCAAGCGGGCCCTGAGCGCGCTGGGCGCGGCCCTCAACGTGTCGACCGACGCGTTCGAGCAGTACCACACCCTGCTGTACTCGAAGACGTACCACCCGGACGAGACCACCGACAAGTTCAACGACAACGCCTACCTGCTCAAGGTCGCCGCCAAGGTGCCCGCCCTGAAGGGCAACACCAAGTTCACCACCGCGGTGAACAACGGCACCTACGACAAGTGGGCGCTGGACACCAGCGCCGCGTTCGAGAAGTACCTCGACAACAACTCGATCTCCGGCACCCCGACCGTGCACGTCAACGGCAAGAACGTGGACGTCAACGGCGTGAAGGTGGCCACGGTGCAGGCCGGCATCAAGGCCGACCTGAAGTAGCGGGCCGCGGGCCCCGCAGGCCGCAGGCTTGCGGGGCCGCGCACCCGGGCGGCCCGGGGCGGGTCAGAGGTCGCGGAGGAAGTCCAGGGCGACGGACCAGGTGGCCTCGGCGGCCTGCTCGTCGTAGTCCGGCAGGTCGGGGTCGGTGTAGAGGTGGCCGGCGCCGCGGTAGCGGAAGACCTCGACGTCGGCACCCGCCCGCCGCATCCGCAGGTACCACGCGTTGAGCCAGTCCTCCGTCTCGAACGGGTCCGGGTCGGCGACGTGGAGCTGCACGGGGATGTCGGTCGCCGCACCGTCGGCGATGTCCGAGGTACCGTGCAGGAGCAGCAGCCCGCGGGCCTTCTCGTCGCCGAGCGCGAGGTTCTGCGCGAGCGCGGCACCGACCGAGAAGCCCGCGTAGACCAGGCCCTGCTCGGAGTGCGGCGCGGCGGCGGTGATCGCCCGGCGCAGCAGCTCGTCGTTGCCGATCCCGTCGGCGATCTCCCGGCCCTCCTCGACGCTGTCGGCGGTCCGCCCGTCGAACAGGTCCGGCACGTACACCTCGTGCCCGGCCGCGCGCAGCCGCTCGGCGGCGGTGTGGACGGCGGGCCGCAGCCCGTAGGTGGAGTGCAGCAGCACGATCGTGTGAGATGTCACAAGGGGCCTTCGTTCACGGTCCGTCGGGTACACCACCCATGGTGCCAGTTGCCAGCGGCGGGCCGGACGCCGTACACAGGTGCCTTACGGGGCCGCCGACGGACAGGAACTGAAACAGGTGGTGGGCATGGAGAGCATGCTGCGGCCGATCGTGGTGGTCGGCGCCGCGGTCGTGCTGACGGTGCTGCTCGGCTGGATAGGCGACCGGGCGCTGCGCTCGGTCGACGCGCGGCACCCGGAGACCCCGCTGTGGGACCTGCTGCGGCGCTGCCGGCTGCCCTCGCAGGTGGTGCTGTGCACCGCGCTGCTGCGCGGCGCCTACCACGCCGCGCACTTCGAGGACCAGCACGCCGCCTCCATCGGGCAGGCGCTCACCCTGGTGCTGATCGCCGCGTCCGCCTGGCTGGTGGTCCGCGTCGCCGCCGCCGTCATCGACTCCTCCTACGCCCGGTACGCCGCCACCGCGCACAGCGTGCCGAAGATCCGCCGGCTGCGGACCCAACTCACCCTCATCCAGCGGGTGCTGACCGCGATCGTCGGGGTGATCGCGGTCGCCTCGATGCTGTTCACGTTCCCCGAGATGCGGACCGTCGGCGCCTCGGTGCTGGCGTCGGCCGGCATCATCGGCATCGTCGCCGGTGTCGCGGCCCAGTCCACGCTGAGCAACCTCTTCGCCGGGTTGCAGATCGCCTTCGGCGACATGGTGCGGATCGGCGACACCGTGGTGGTCGACGGCGAGTGGGGCGAGGTCGAGGAGATCACGCTCACCTTCCTCAGCGTCCGCACCTGGGACGAGCGGCGGATCACCATGCCGGTGTCGTACTTCACCAGCAAGCCGTTCGAGAACTGGTCGCGCGGCGACCCGCGGATGACCGGCGCGGTGATCTTCCACCTCGACCACTCCGCGCCCATGGACCTCATGCGCAAGCGGCTGCTGGAGATCCTGGAGCAGGCCCCGGAGTGGGACCGCCGCGCCTGGAGCCTGGTGGTGCTCGACACCACCCCGAGCACCGTCCAGGTCCGCGCCGTCGTCACCGCCAAGGACGCCGGCGACATCTTCGCGCTGCGCTGCCACATCCGCGAGCAGCTGCTCGACTGGCTGCGCGCCGAACACCCCTACGCCCTGCCGCGCGTCAACCTCCAGATGCAGGACCCCGCGCCGGACCCCACCGCCGAGTAGGTACGGCTCCTCCCCCGGCGCTCTACGCCCCGCGCATGGAGCGCAGGTCGAGGTGGCGCAGGACCCGGTCGACGATCTCGGGGTCGGAGCCGGGCTCGCTGCGGGCGGAGAGCACCTCGTGCCGGGCGGCGGACAGCATGTCGTCCTGGATACGGCGCAGCGCCTTGATCCGCTTGGCCCGCCCCGCGTGGCTCTCGCGCCGCTCGTCGTCGATGACGTCCGGCGAGATCCGGGCGCCGAGGTCCATCGCCCGGTGGTACAGCATCTCCGCGAGTTCCTCGTCGAGCGTCTCGGAGGTCTCGATCTCCTTCAGCCGCCGCCGGGCGGCCTTCATCGCGCGCAGCGCCAGCGCCCGTTCCTGGTCGTGCTCCTCCTCGACGTCCGCGCTGACCCCGAGCCTGCGCACCAGCCAGGGCAGGGTGAGGCCCTGGAGCACGAGAGTGACCAGCACCACGGAGAAGGCGATGAACAGGAGTTGGGCGCGGGCGGGGAACGGGTCGCCGTGGTCGGTGGTGAGCGGGATCGCCAGCGCGAGCGCGACCGAGGCGACCCCGCGCATCCCGGCCCACCACATGGTGACCGTCTCCCGCCAGGTCAGCGGGATGTCCTCGTCCATGTCCCGCAGCGTGTGCAGCCGCTTCGCGATGGCCGCGGCGGGCAGCAGGTACAGCAGCCGGATGCCGACCACGACCGCGACGATCAGCCCGGCGTCGCGCAGCAGCGGCCCCCAGTTCCCGGCGGCGGCGCTGAAGACGTGGTGCATCTCCAGGCCGATCAGCCCGAAGGCGATGCCGGTCACGAGGGTGTCGACGATCTCCCAGAACGTGTTGCCGGCCAGCCGCGCGGAGACGTCGTCGGCCTCGAAGGCGTACTCGGTGAGGAACAGCGCCGCGGTGAGCACCGCCAGCACCCCGGAGCCGTGCAGCCCCTCGGCGATGGTGTAGGAGGCGAAGGGCACCAGCAGCGACAGGCCGATCTGCAAGGTGGCGTCGCCGACCACGCCCATCAGCTTGTTGGCGCCCCAGCCGAGTGCCAGCCCGACGGCGACCGCGACCACCGCGGACAGCACGAACTCCAGGATGGCGTGCGGCAGCGAGAAGTGGCCGGAGACCACCGCGGCGACGGCCACGTGGTAGAGCACGATCGCGGTGACGTCGTTGAAGAGCCCCTCGCCCTCCAGGATGGAGATCATCCGGCGGGGCAGGCCGAGGCTGCCGGCCACCGCGGTCGCCGCGACCGGGTCCGGCGGCGCCACCAGGGCGCCCAGCGTGGCCGCGGCGGCCAGGGTGATCCCAGGCACGACCACGTCGGCGACGGCCGCGACGGCGGCGGTGGTGAGGAACACCAGCGCGACCGCCAGCAGGAAGATCGCCCGCCGGTTGGCCGCGAACTGCCGCCAGGACGTGCGCTGCACCGACGCGTACAGCAGCGGCGGCAGCACCAGCGGCAGGATCAGATCGGGGTTGATCTGGATGTTCGGCACCTGCGGGATCAGCGCCAGGATGCCACCCACCACGGTCATCAGCACCGGCGAGGGCAGCCCGACCCGGTCCGCGACGGGCACCATGACGATCGCGGCCAGCATGATCGCGAAGAACAGCGCGAGTTGGTCCACGCCGCTAGGTTGCCACGCGGCTACTGGCTGTCGGCCCGCACCACGTCCAGCGCGGCCTGGAGGTCTGCCGGGTATGTGCTTTCGAACTCGACCCACTCGCCGTCGGCGGGGTGCTCGAAGCCCAGCCGTACCGCGTGCAGCCATTGCCGGGTCAGCCCCAGCCGCTTGGCGAGCGTCGGGTCCGCGCCGTAGGTGAGGTCGCCGGCGCAGGGGTGGCGGTGCGCGGACATGTGCACTCGGATCTGGTGGGTGCGGCCGGTCTCCAGCTTGATGTCGAGCAGGCTCGCGGAGCGGAACGCCTCGATCAGGTCGTAGTGCGTCACGGACGGCTTGCCGTCGGCGACGACCGCCCACTTGTAGTCGTGGGTGGGGTGGCGGCCGATCGGCGCGTCGATGGTGCCGCTCATCGGGTCCGGGTGGCCCTGCACCAGGGCGTGGTAGCGCTTGTCGACCACCCGGTCCCGGAACTGCTGCTTCAGCCGGGTGTACGCCCGCTCGGACTTGGCCACGACCATCAGCCCGGAGGTGCCGACGTCCAGCCGGTGCACGATGCCCTGGCGCTCGGCGGCGCCCGACGTCGAGATCCGGTACCCGGCGGCGGCCAGCCCGCCGATCACGGTGGTCCCGGTCCACCCGGGGCTGGGGTGCGCGGCCACGCCGACCGGCTTGACGACGACCACCACGTCGTCGTCGTCGTGCACGATCTCCATGCCCTCGACGGGCTCGGCGACGATCTGCACCGGGGCCGGGGGCGCCGGCATCTCCACTTCCAGCCACGCCCCGCCGTGCACCCGCTCGGACTTGCCGGCCGCGGCACCGTCGATCGACACCTTCCCGGACGCGGCGAGCTCGGCCGCCTTCGTCCTGGAGAAGCCGAACATACGGGAGATGGCGGCGTCGACGCGCTCGCCCTCCAAGCCGTCGGGCACGGGCAGGGAGCGGACCTCGGGAAGCGTACTCACCCGGTCGAGTATGCCGGACGCGGCGCGGCCGAAGTGCCCGCAGGTCAGTCCTGGGGGCCGTCGTCCTCGCGCTGCTGGCGCCTGCCGTCGGGCTCGATGCCGAGGAAGGACAGCAGCACGATCAGGACGCCCCCGCAGGTGATCGCGGAGTCGGCGAGGTTGAAGATCGCGAAGTGCTCGGGCGCGATGAAGTCCACCACCCGGCCCTGGAAGCCGCCGGGCGCGCGGAAGACCCGGTCGGTGAGGTTGCCGAAGGCCCCTCCGAGGAGCAGGCCCAGCGCGATCGCCCACGGCACGCTGTACAGGCGGCGCGACAGCCGGGCGATCACCACGATCACGCCCACCGCGATCACCGTGAACACCACGGTCATGCCCTGGCCCATGCCGAATGCGGCGCCCGCGTTGCGGATGGCGTCCAGCCGCAGGTAGTGGCCGAACACGTCGATCGGGGCGTGGTGCTCCAGGCTGTGCACGACCCACAGCTTCGAGAGCAGGTCCAGCAGGTACGCGAGCGCGGCGACACCTATCAGCACCGCCACCCGCCGCCGCCCCCGCGGGGACGCCGGCGCGGCTTCCTCCGCACCCGCGTCCCCGTCCGGTGTCTCCGGTGTGGCGATGGTGCGCTCCGCTTCCGTCACGTCAGTCCCTAGCTGTGTGTGCCCGACCCTCGGTGCGAGGGTACCAAGGGGGCCCGACCCCCCGGGCTGCCCCGTGCTGCCGGTTCCGGGACCACCTCCCGGTGGTGGGCTGGTCGCGCCCGCAGGGGCGCGGGGAACTGCGCGACCAGCCACCGCGGACCGAGAGGTCCCGGAACCGGCAGCACAGGGGCACCCGGGGGGTCGGGCCCCGCCGCCCGCAGAAGCTAACGGCGCTCCTGGCGCTGTTTGTCGTCCAGGCAGAGGGTCGCGCGGGGGAACGCCTGCATGCGGGCCTTGCCGATGGGCTTGCCGCAGACCTCGCAGAGCCCGTAGGTGCCCTCGTCGAGGCGGCGCAGCGCGTGGTCCGCCTGGGTGAGCATCTCCCGGGTGTTCGCGGCGAGCGCGAGTTCCGACTCGCGGGTGATGTTCTTGGACCCGGTGTCGGCCTCGTCGCCCGCGCCGTCGCCGGAGTCCCGCAGCAGCCCGGCCACCGCGGCCTCGGAGGAGGCGATCTCCGTGCGGAGCCGCTCCACCTCGGCGAGCAGTTCCGCGCGGGCCTCCTCGATCTCCTCGGGGGTCCACGGGTCCTCGCCGGGCAGCACCGCGAGGCTGCCGGGCTCCGCCGCGATCCGCGCCGCGGGCACCGCGGAGTCGGCCGCCTTCGCCACGGTCTTCTTAGCTGCCACCTTGCGGGCTCCTGTCTTCTTCGCCGCCGTCTTCCCGGCGGCGGCCGCCTTCTTGGCCGGTGCCTTCTTGGCCGGTGCCTTCTTGACCGCGGCCTTCTCGGCGGCGGTCCGGCCGGCCGCCGTCTTCTTCGCCGCCACCTTCTTCGCTGCCTTCTTCGCCGCGGCCTTCTTCGCGGGCGTCTTCCCGGCCGCGGGCTGCTTCACCGCCGCGGTCTCGGCGGACTTCTTGACGACCATGGCCGCGGCCCCTTCACCTCAGTGATCTCGTTCGCGAATCGTGCCGGAAACGGTAAATCGGGCACCGACCCGCGGCAACGGGGCGCGCTGCCGGGCCGACCGGCCCCTTCGGCGGGAACCGGTCTGCATCCGTTGTGCCCAGCTCACGGTCAGGTATTCCGCCGCGAGCCGCGAACCATGCCGCATCCTGGAACAAACGCCGCCATCAGGGTCAGTGCCCGCGCCCCCGGGCGCGCCCCTCGGCGCGGGCGAAAACCGTGCGCGGGCGCGCCGCGCGGGCCCGTACACTGGGCGCAGCGAAAGGCGTGGATGGGACGAGTAGCGCCGCACGCAGCCATGAGCGACCCGGGGACGGTGGAAGCCCGGGGGCGTGCGCGGTGTGAAGATCACCCCGGAGCCGCCGGAAGAAGGCCCACGGGCGCGCACCGCCCGTCTGCTGGTAGAACCGGCCTCGCGACCCCAATGAGGGGGCGGTGGGTCCCGTACGGGCCCGGACACCGCCAAGGAGGGTGGTACCGCGGGAGCGCCGGCACGGGTTCTCGTCCCTCCGACGGAAGAACGCGACCAGCGCCAAGCGTCCGCCGGAGGAAGAACCCCTGATGAGCCAGCCGCAGTACCGCCAGGTGCCCGCCCAGGTCGACCTGCCCGCCCTCGAACGCGAGGTGCTGGAGCTGTGGAGCGACCGGAAGACCTTCGCCCGTTCGGTCCAGCAGTCCGAGGGCCGCCCCGACTGGATCTTCTACGAGGGCCCGCCCACCGCCAACGGCATGCCCGGCGCCCACCACATCGAGGCCCGGGTCTTCAAGGACGTCTTCCCGCGCTTCAAGACCATGCAGGGCCACCACGTGACCCGCAAGGCCGGCTGGGACTGCCACGGCCTGCCGGTCGAGCTGGCGGTGGAGAAGGAGCTGGGCTTCACCGGCAAGCAGGACATCGAGAAGTACGGCATCGCGGAGTTCAACGCGAAGTGCCGTGCCTCGGTGACCCGCCACACCGACGCCTTCACCGAGCTGACCACGCGCATGGGTTACTGGGTGGACCTCGACGACGCCTACCGCACCATGGACCCGCAGTACATCGAGTCGGTGTGGTGGTCGCTGAAGCAGATCTTCGACAAGGGCCTGCTCGTCCAGGACTACCGGGTCGCGCCCTGGTGCCCCCGCGACCAGACCGGGCTGTCCGACCACGAGCTCGCGCAAGGGTACGAGACGGTCGTCGACCCGTCGGTCTACGTGCGCTTCCCGCTCACCTCGGGGCCGCTGGCCGGTCAGGCCGCGCTCCTGGTGTGGACGACCACCCCCTGGACGCTGGTCTCCAACACCGCGGTCGCCGCCCACCCCGAGGTCACCTACGTGGTGGCCACCGACGGGACCGAGCAGCTGATCGTCGCCGAGCCGCTGCTCGGCAAGGCGCTGGGCGAAGGGTGGACGGCCACCGGGCAGACCTTCACCGGGCGCGAGATGGAGCGCTGGACCTACCGGCGCCCGTTCGACTACGTCGAGATCCCCGACGCGCACTTCGTCGTCAACGCCGAGTACGTCACCACCGAGGACGGCACCGGTCTGGTGCACCAGTCCCCCGCGTTCGGCGAGGACGACCTGAAGACCTGCCGCGCGTACGACCTGCCGGTGGTCAACCCGGTCCGCCCGGACGGCACCTTCGAGCCGGACGTGCCCAAGGTCGGCGGGGTGTTCTTCAAGAAGGCCGACGAGACGCTGGTCGCCGAACTCGACGCGGCCGGCCGCCTCTTCCGGCACCTGCCGTACGAGCACAGCTACCCGCACTGCTGGCGCTGCCACACCGCGCTGCTCTACTACGCCCAGCCGTCCTGGTACATCCGCACCACCGCGGTCAAGGACGCGCTGCTGCGGGAGAACGAGCGCACCAACTGGTACCCGGAGACCGTCAAGCACGGCCGCTTCGGGGACTGGCTGGACAACAACGTGGACTGGGCGCTGTCCCGCAGCCGCTACTGGGGCACTCCGCTGCCCATCTGGCGCTGCGCCGACGGCCACCTCACCTGCGTCGGCTCGCGGGCGGAGCTGACCGAGCTGACCGGCACCGACCAGTCCGGGCTCGACCCGCACCGCCCGTACATCGACGCGGTCACCTTCCCCTGCCCGACCTGCCGGGCGACCGCGACCCGGGTGCCGGAGGTGATCGACGCCTGGTACGACTCGGGGTCGATGCCGTTCGCGCAGTGGGGCTACCCGTACCGCAACAAGGAGCTGTTCGAGCGGACCTACCCCGCGCAGTTCATCTCCGAGGCGATCGACCAGACCCGCGGCTGGTTCTACACGCTGATGGCGATCGGCACCCTGGTCTTCGACCGGTCCAGTTACGAGAACGTGGTCTGCCTGGGCCACATCCTCGCCGAGGACGGCCGCAAGATGTCCAAGCACCTGGGGAACATCCTCCAGCCGATCCCGTTGATGGACCAGCACGGCGCGGACGCGGTGCGCTGGTTCATGGCGGCGGGCGGCTCGCCGTGGGCGGCCCGCCGGGTCGGGCACGGCACCATCCAGGAGGTGGTGCGCAAGACGCTGCTCACCTACTGGAACACCGTCGCCTTCCAGGCGCTGTACGCCCGCACCTCCCACTGGGCGCCGTCCGCGGCCGACCCGGCGGTGGCGGACCGGCCGCTGCTGGACCGCTGGCTGGTCGGCGAGGTGAACGCGCTGGTGCGCGACACCACCGAGGCGCTGGAGGACTTCGACACCCAGCGGGCCGGCAAGCTGCTCTCCGCGTTCGTCGACGACCTGTCCAACTGGTACGTACGGCGCTCCCGGCGGCGGTTCTGGCAGGGTGACGCGGCGGCGCTGCGCACCCTGCACGACGTGCTGGAGACCTTTACCCGGCTGATGGCGCCGCTGGTGCCGTTCATCACCGAGCGGGTCTGGCAGGACCTGGTGGTCCCGGTGGTGCCCGACGCCCCGGACTCGGTGCACCTCGCGCAGTGGCCGGTGGCCGACGCCGACCGGATCGACCCGGAGCTGTCGGAGCAGGTGCGGCTGGTGCGCCGGCTGGTCGAACTCGGCCGCGCCACCCGCGCGGAGTCCGGGGTCAAGACCCGGCAGCCGCTGTCCCGGGCGCTGGTGGCGGCGAGCGGCTTCGGCACGCTGCCGGCCGAGTTGCGGGACCAGATCGCGGAGGAGCTGAACGTCTCCTCGCTGGCGGCGCTCGCCGAGGTCGGCGGGTCGCTGGTGGACACCACCGCCAAGGCGAACTTCCGGGCGCTGGGCAAGCGGTTCGGCAAGGGGGTGCAGGCGGTCGCGGCCGCGGTCGCCGCCGCGGACGCCGCGGTGCTCGCGGCCGAGCTGCGGGAGCGGGGCGCCACCAGCGTGCAGGTCGACGGGGAGACGGTGGAGTTGTCCCCGGAGGAGGTCATCGTCACGGAGACCCCGCGCGAGGGCTGGTCCGTCGCCTCGGACTCCGGTGCGACCGTCGCGCTCGACCTCGCGATCACGCCGGAGCTGCGGCTCGCCGGGCTCGCCCGGGACGCGATCCGGTTGATCCAGGAGGCCCGCAAACAGTCCGGGTTGGACGTCGCCGACCGCATCGCGGTGCGCTGGTCGGCGCGGGACGCCGATGTCGTCACCGCCCTGACCACGCACGCCGGGCTGATCGCGGAGGAGGTGCTCGCCGTGGACTTCGCCCAGGGCGCGCCCACCGCCGACTTCGGCCCCGCCTTCACCGACGAGCCGCTCACCTTGGTCTTCCACCTGCACAAGGCCTGACCGCGCAGGTCCCCGCCGCCTCTTGAGGGTGCCCGCCACCCTCGAGGGGCGGCTCGCGGTGCCCTCGGCAAGCAGGCGGGCGGACAGGAAACGGCAAAAAGGTCCGGGCCCCACTGGGGAAATGTTTCCCCGGGGGCCCGGACCTTCGTCGTGCTGGACGGGTGGCGCTACCGCGCCGACCTAACTGTTCAGTTGTCGTCCTCGTCGATGAGGAACCCGCGCATCGGCGTGGGCGCCTGCTGCAACGGCTGCGGGCCCTGGGGCCGCACCGGTGCCATCGGCTGGGTCATCGCGGGCGACATCTGCTGCTGGCCGCCGTACGTCGGGCCGGGCGTGTGGCCGTTGCTCATGGCGCCGTTGCCCATCGCCGCGTTGCTCATGGCGCCGTTCTGCGCGCCGCCGCCGTAGGACGGTCCGCCGGAGCCGCTGTGGCCCATGGACGCACCGGCACCCGCGGGCGCCATTCCGCCCATGGAGCTGTTGCCGCCCATCGACCCGCCGCCCATGGAGGGCGCGGAGGGCAGCGACGGCGCGGGCGGGGAGGTCCGCGGCGGGGCGAGCGAGTCGTCCGCCTGGTTCTCCAACTGGCGCAGCTGCGACTCCAGGTAGGACTTCAGCCGGGTGCGGTACTCCCGCTCGAAGCCGCGCAGGTCCTCGACCTTGCGCTCGAGCGTGGCCCGCGCGGACTCCAGGGAGCCCATCGCGACGCGGTGCTTCTCCTGGGCGTCCCGCTCCAGCGCGTCGGCCTTGGCGCGGGCGTCCCGCTCCAGGCCCTCGGCGCGGCTGCGCGCCTCACCGACGATCTTGTTGGCCTCGGAGCGCGCCTCGGCGATGGCCTGGTCCGCGGTCTGCTGGGCGAGCGAGAGGACGCGGGCGGCGCTGTCGCCACCGGGGCCCTGCTGCTGCATCGGGTGCTGGCCCATCGGGCCGGGGCCGCCGGGGCCCTGCATACCCGGTCCACCGGGACCGCCGGGACCCTGCATGCCCGGGCCGCCGGGGCCCTGCATGCCGCCGGGACCCTGCTGCTGCATGGGGTGCCCCTGCTGCATCGGGTGCTGGCCGCCCATCTGCCCCATCGGGCCGGGGCCCTGCTGCATGGGGTGCTGGCCCATCTGCTGCATCGGGCCGGGCCCGTGCTGCTGCTGGCCGCTCGGTCCAGCCGGCAACTGCGGCGCGCCGCCCGGCAGCTGGGGCGGACCCACCTGCTGCTGCGGCATCTGCTGCTGCACCGGCTGCGGACCGGATATGGCGGCGGGCACCGGACGATCCTGCTGCTCCGGCTTGCGCATGTTCTGCTGCGACTGCTGCTGCTGGTTGGCAGCGGCGGCCCGAGTCGCGGCGGCCAGCTTGGCCCGCAGGTCCTCGTTCTCGCGGAGCAGTCGGGTCAGCTCCGCCTCCACCTCGTCGAGGAAGGCGTCGACCTCGTCCTCGTCATAGCCCTCTCGGAGGCGGACGGTCGTGAACTGCTTGTTCCGAACGTCCTCGGGGGTCAGCGGCATCTCTTCACCTCAACGTGATCGTCGACATATCGGGAGCCCGCACCGTTCACATCAGACCCCCGACGACGGAGATCAGGATGTATACGATGATCATCAATACGAAGAAGGACAGGTCGAGCGCCACGCCCCCGAGACGTAGCGGCGGAATGAAACGCCGCAGAAGCTTAAGTGGCGGATCGGTGACAGTGTAGGCGGCCTCCAGGATGACCACCATCGCCTTCCCAGGGTGCCATGAACGGGCGAACTGGAAGACGTAATCCATCACCAAACGGAAGATGAGCACGAACAGGAGGCAGTACAGCGCGATGTACAGCACCTGGAGTGCGACATTCATCGCGCTTCCCTCTCCCCTGCTCATCCATCGGCCTGCCGACCGGGTCCTACATGTCGTGCGGTTGCGTTCTGCCTGGTCAGACCAGGTTCAGGCTAGCTCTGGTTGAAGAACCCACCCTCGGCGATGCGAGCCTTGTCCTCCGCCGTGACATCGACGTTAGCAGGCGAGAGCAGGAAGACCTTCTGCGTCACCCGCTCGATGCTGCCGTGCAGGCCGAAGACCAGACCGGCGGCAAAGTCGACAAGTCGCTTCGCGTCGGTGTCGTCCATCTCCGTCAAGTTCATGATCACCGGGGTGCCTTCGCGGAAGTGTTCCCCGATGGTACGGGCTTCGTTGTAGGTCCGGGGGTGCAGCGTGGTGATCCGGTACGGCTCCCGCTCTGACACGACCTTGGGCATGATCACCGGTGCGTTCTTCTCCAGGTTCTGGCGTTCGGGTGTGATGGATGCCACTGGGGCGATCCGCGGTTCGCGCGGCGCCGGGGCATGTACCAGTCGCGGGGGTTCGTCCTGCGGCTGCGGGCTCGGCGCCACGTGCTGGCTGTGCGGTCGGCGGGGGGCGACGTGCTCGGGCTCCGGGTCGGCGCGACCGCTGGGCGGCGCGGCCATCTCGGGCTCGAACTCGTCGTCAGGGTCAAAACCCGGCCCGTCGTACCCGTCGTCCTCCACGAGGCCGAGGTAGACCGCCATCTTGCGCATCGCGCCGGCCATGCTCTGCGTCCTCTCAGCGGGGGTTCGGTCCGCGGCCGCCGCCTCGGCGGCCGCCACACCATATTTATGCTGTGGTCCGACTTGTTTGGTGACGTTACCGGAGCCCGGGACGGACTCCGAGTACCGCCGTACCGACGCGTACATGTGTCGCTCCGGCCGCCACCGCTTCGTCGAGATCCTGACTCATCCCTGCCGAGACCATGTTCGCAGCCGGATGCGTCTCGCGCAGGCGGGATGAGATTTCCACCAACCGATCGAAGGCCGCCCGCGGTTGGCCGGCGTACCGGCCGGCGAGCGGGGCGACGGTCATCACGCCGTCGAGCCGCAGCCCGTCGGCGGCGGCGATGGCGTCGGCGAGCGGGCCCACCGCGTCGGGAGCCACCCCGCCGCGCTCGCCGCGGTCGCCGGACTCGGCGTCCAGGGCGACCTGGACCAGGCAGCCGAGCGGTCTGCCCGCGGCCACCGCCGCGCCGGACAGCGCGGCGACCAGGCGGGGGCGGTCGACCGAGTGCACATGGTCAGCGTAACGGACCACGGAGCGCACCTTGTTGGTCTGCAACTGCCCCACGAAGTGCCAGGTCAGCGGGAGTTCGGCGCAGGCGGCCGCCTTGGGCGCGGCGTCCTGGTCGCGGTTCTCGGCCACGTGCCGGACGCCGAGCCCGGCCAACGTGCGGACGTCCTCGGCCGGATAGGTCTTCGTCACCACGATCAGGGTGACCTCGTCGCGGCCGCGGCCGGCCGCGTCGCACGCGCGCGCGATCCGGTCGCGCACCGCCGCGAGGTTCACGGAGATCTGTTCGACTCTGCTGGGCACGCGCGTTCACCCGGTCCGTTCCGGCGCCGGGGCGCCCGCGCCGGCAGCGCCGGCAGGTCCGCCGTCGCACCAGACGTAGCCGGCCAGCCGACCGGTGGTGCGGTCGCGGCGGTAGGAGAAGTGGTCCGCGGACTCCCGCGTGCAGACGGCCGGCCCCTCGACCACCCGTACGCCGCAGCGCGCGAGTTGGGCGGTCACTCCGGCGCCCACGTCGAGCGCGGGCGTACCCCAGCTCGTTTCGGCGTACGACTCGGGCACGGCGGCCGCGACCTCGCTCCGGAGCGCGGCGGGCACTTCATAGCACTTACCGCACACCGAGGGGCCGAGCAGTGCGCTGATCCGCTCCCGGCGTGCGCCGTGCTCGACCATCGCGTCCACGGCCGCCGGCACCACGCCGGCCAGCAGGCCGGGGCGCCCGGCGTGCGCGGCGGCGACCACCCCGGCGTCGGGGTCGGCGAGCAGCACCGGCACGCAGTCGGCGGTGAGCACCGCGAGGGTGAGGTCGGCGCGGGTGGTGACGACGGCGTCGGCGGCGGGCGCCGGCCGGTCGCCCCACGGGCGGTCGACGGCGACGACGTCGCGGCCGTGCACCTGGTGCATCCACACCACGCGCGCGGGGTCGCGGCCCAGCGCCCGCGCGGCGCGGTCCCGGTTCGCCAGGACGGCGGCCGGCTCGTCGCCCACCGCGCCACCGAGGTTGAGGCTGTCATACGGAACGGCGCTCACCCCGCCCCACCGGTCGGTGAAGGCGAAGTGCGCGCCGCCCACGGTCGTGCTGTGTCCTATCACTGCCGGGCGGTCACTTCAGGAAGTCGGGGACGTCGAGTTCCTCGACGGCCGGGTCCTGGTACGGCCGGGCCGGCGGGACCAGCGGGCCGACCGGGGTCGGGGCAGTCTCGGCGACCGGCTCGCTCTCCGGCTCCGGGTCGCGCTCGGCCGGCGGGGCCGGCACGCTGCCGATGCCGGTGAACGACGAGGTGGGCCGGCCGGCGTCGGAGCCGGCGGCGCGGCCGGCGCCGGAGGGGCCGGTGCCGCTGCCGGAGTCCTCGCGGGCGGTGTAGCCGCCGACCAGCTTCTCCCGGCCGCCCTTGGTGGGCGGCTGGCCGCCGTCGAAGCCGGCGGCGATCACGGTGACCCGCACCTCGTCGCCGAGGGCGTCGTCGATGACCGCGCCGAAGATGATGTTCGCCTCGGGGTGGGCGGCCTCGCTGACCAGTTGGGCCGCTTCGTTGATCTCGAACAGGCCGAGGTCGGAGCCGCCGGAGATGGACAGCAGCACACCGCGGGCGCCGTCGATGGAGGCTTCCAGCAGCGGCGAGGAGATCGCCATCTCGGCCGCGGCGACCGCGCGGTCGTCGCCGCGGGCGGAGCCGATGCCCATGAGCGCCGAACCCGCCTCGGACATCACCGACTTGACGTCGGCGAAGTCGAGGTTGATCAGGCCCGGGGTGGTGATCAGGTCGGTGATGCCCTGCACACCGGACAGCAGCACCTGGTCCGCGGAGCGGAAGGCGTCCAGGACGCTCACCTGGCGGTCGGAGATCGACAGCAGCCGGTCGTTGGGGATCACGATCAGGGTGTCGACGTTCTCGCGCAGGCCGGCGATGCCGTCCTCGGCCTGGTTGGCGCGACGCCGGCCCTCGAAGGTGAAGGGGCGGGTCACCACACCGATGGTCAGCGCGCCGAGCGAGCGGGCGATGTTGGCCACGACGGGGGCGCCACCGGTGCCGGTGCCGCCGCCCTCGCCCGCGGTGACGAAGACCATGTCGGCGCCCTTGAGCACCTCTTCGATCTCCTCGCGGTGGTCCTCCGCCGCCTTGCGGCCGACGTCGGGGTTGGCGCCCGCACCGAGGCCCCGGGTCAGTTCGCGGCCGACGTCGAGCTTGACGTCGGCGTCGCTCATGAGCAGGGCCTGTGCATCGGTGTTGATCGCGATGAACTCGACGCCCTTGAGACCGACCTCGATCATCCGGTTGATGGCGTTGACGCCACCGCCGCCGATGCCGACGACTTTGATGACTGCGAGATAGTTCTGCGGTGCTGCCACGTCGAAGGCCTCTCGCCTCGAGTTACGAATCGGTGGGACGGTCGGTTACGCTCGCCGATGCCGGGACGAACCCTAACGCTGAGGTTTAGGGTTAGCCGTAAGCGGGTCCCATGTGTTCCCTTGGGACGAGACACTAAGTCGACAAGCGGTGGCGGTTCAACGAACACGCCGAACCTCCCGTTTTTCTTTTCACCCTATGTGATCACGCTGTCCGTTGCGTAGCCGGGGCCGCACGCCTTGTCCCGCTTGGCCGGCGCCGCGTCAACTCCCTGACGCGGCAGGGGCGGTGGGCGCACTGACGTCGTAGTGCGTCGCGTCGGGCTGCGCCTTCATCAGTGCGGTGAGCACGCGGGCCTTGGCTGCGCCGTCCGTGCTGCTCCCCCACACCACCTCGCGCCCGCCGGAGAGTTCGACGGTGATGCCGTCGTAGGAGCGCACCCGGATCGCGGTGGCGTGGCCGTTCAGGGCACGCGGCAGATCGGCGGAGACCTCGATGGCCGCGCGCAGCAGTCCCTTGGTGCCGAACTGGCGGACGCTGGCCGCGCGCGGGGCGGCCAACTGGATCAGCGGAACGCCGCGGGGGGCCTTCGCCACGGTGGCGAACCGGACGCCGCCGCGGTCGACTTCGGTGTACCGGGTGCCGTTCTTCAGGACGGCCGACGGGGTGCGTTCGGTGATCCTCAACCGCACGGTGTGCGGCCAGGAGCGCTCCACCGCCACATGGTCGATCCGCGGCAGCGCGGCGGTGAGGCGTCTGCTGACGGCGCCGGTGTCCACGGAGAACAGGGCGCCGCCGAGGGGGACTTTCGCCGCACCGACGATCTGATCATCGGTCAATACGGAATTACCGCTGACCTTGACGTGCTCGGCCCGCAGCAGCGGGGAGCCGTAGACCAGATAGCCGCCGCCCCCGCCGACCACGGTCAGCGCGACCAGCCCCAGCAGCAGGGCGCGGCGCCGGCGGCGCACCCGGGAACTCCCGGAATCCGTCCGGCTGGACGGGCGCGGCCCGCCCTCCACACGGCTCGCGCCGGGCGATGCGAGTCGGGTCATCTCGGCCTCCGATGTGGGCGGTAATGCCCCTATCCTGCAACGTGTCGGCCCGCGGCCGCGGCAACGCGCGGCGGCGGGAGCGGCGTCAGCGCCGGGCGGCCACCGCTTCGTACACCATGCGCACCAGCAGGTCGTCCGCGTCGCGGCGGCCGAACTCGGCGGCGGCGCGGGACATGTCGTACAGCCGGTGCGGGTCGGTGAGCACCGGCAGCACCTGGCCCAGCACCCAGTCCGTCGTCAGTTCCGCGTCGTCGACGAGGAGTCCGCCGCCGGCCCGGACCACCGGCTGCGCGTTGAGCCGCTGCTCGCCGTTGCCGATCGGCAGCGGCACGTACGCCGCGGGCAGCCCGACCGCGGAGAGTTCGGCGACGGTCATCGCACCGGCCCGGCACAGCATCATGTCCGCGGCGGCGTAGGCGAGATCCATCCGATCGAGGTACGGCACCGGCCGGTACGGCGGCATCCCGGGCATGTTGTCGGACTGCGGCAGTTCGTTCTTCGGGCCGACCGCGTGCAGGATCTGCACTCCGGACTGCTGGAGCCGCGGGGCGACGGCGGCCACCACCTCGTTGAGCCGCCGGGCGCCCTGGGAACCGCCGGAGACCAGCAGCGTCGGCAGGTTCTGGTCCAGGCCGAAGGCGTGCCGGGCCTCCGGGCGGGCGGCGGCCCGGTCGAGCGTGGCGATGGACCGGCGCAGCGGGATGCCGATGTAGTGGGCGTCGCGCAGCTTGCTGTCCGGGGTGGCGACGGCCACGGTGTGCGCGTAGCGGGAGCCGATCTTGTTGGCCAGGCCCGGGCGGGCGTTGGCCTCGTGGACGACGATCGGCACGCCCAGGCGCTTGGCGGCGAGGTAGCCGGGCAGGGCGACGTAGCCGCCGAAGCCGACGAGGCAGTCCGCCTTGGTGCGTTCGAGTACCTGCTCGGCGGCCTTGATGGTGCCGCGCAGCCGCCCGGGCACGGTGATGAGTTCGGGGGTGGGCCGGCGCGGCAGCGGCACCGCGGGGATGAGGGCGAGTTCGTAGCCGCGTTCGGGCACGAGCCTGGTCTCCAGTCCGCGCTCGGTGCCCAGTGCGGTGATGCCCACGGCCGGGTCCTGCCGGCGCAGGGCGTCGGCGAGCGCGAGTGCCGGCTCGATGTGGCCGGCGGTCCCGCCGCCGGCGAGTACGACATGCACCGAAATTCACCGCTCTCCCGACGGCCGCCTTCCGGTACGCCGTCGCATCGTCCGTCTCATCGCCCTGGTCAGGGAGCTGCGTTCCCGGGTGACCAGGGCGGCCCGCGCCGCCGGCTCGCTCCTGGCGAAGGCGATCAGCAGGCCCACCGCGTACATGGTCGGCAGGAGGGCCGACCCCCCGTAGGAGAACAGCGGCAGCGGGACCCCGGCGATCGGCAGCAGGCCGAGCACCGCACCGACGTTGATCACGGACTGCACCGTGATCCAGGTGGTCACGCCACCCGCTGCGAACCTGACGAAGGGGTCCTCCGTACGACCGGCCACGCGGATACCCGCGTAGCCTAGTGCCGCGAAGAGGGCGAGGACGGACAGCGTCCCGGCCAGACCGAGTTCCTCACCGGTCACGGCGAAGATGAAGTCGGTGTGCGGCTCGGGCAGTTCGCCCCATTTCTCCACGCTGGCGCCCAGGCCGGTGCCGAACCAGCCGCCGGACGCGAGGGCGTAGATGCCGTGCACGGCCTGCCAGCACTGGTCGCCTGCGCCCGGCGAGGTCGCGGCGATGCAGTGCAGCCGGCCCATCCGGTTCGGGCTGGTCAGCACGAAGAGCGCGGCCAGCGCGCCGGCCGCGGCGAGCACTCCGGTGAACATCCGGGTCGGGGCGCCGGCCAGCCACAGCAGGCCGAAGAGCACCGCGGTGAGCACCATGGTGGTGCCCATGTCGCCGCCGAGCATGATCAGGCCGAGCAGCAGGACGGCCACCGGCACCAGCGGGACCAGCAGGTGCTTCCACTGGGTGAGCAGCTTCTTCTCGTTCTTGCGGGCGAGCAGGTCCGCGCCCCACAGCACCAGCGCGAGCTTCCCGAACTCGCTGGGCTGGAGCTGGAACGGGCCGCCGATGGACAGCCAGTTGGTGTTGCCGTTGACCGTCTGCCCTATCCCCGGGACCTGGACCAGGCACATCAGGAAGACCGCGCCGAGCAGCAGCGGGTACGCCAGTGCCCGGTGCAGCCGGATCGGCATCCGCGCGGCCGCGTACAGCAGCACCGAGCCGATCGCCACGGCCATCAGCTGCTTGCGGAAGTAGTACGTCGAGGGCAGGCCGTAGCGCAGCGCCTGGATCATCGACGCGGAGTACACCATCACCAGGCCGAGCACCGTGATCAGCAGCGCGGCGCCCATGATCACGTAGTACGCGGTGAGCGGGCGGTCCCATGCCTCGCGCAGCTGCTTCGGCAGCCGGGCCGCGGCGCGGCGGGCGCTGCC
Source organism: Actinacidiphila sp. bgisy145 (assembly GCF_057708125.1). Taxonomy (NCBI): domain Bacteria; kingdom Bacillati; phylum Actinomycetota; class Actinomycetes; order Kitasatosporales; family Streptomycetaceae; genus Actinacidiphila; species Actinacidiphila sp. bgisy145. The sequence goes on along the minus strand of NZ_JBYIRL010000005.1, from coordinate 84,251 downwards.
GCGGCTGCCTCCGGCGGAGAGGCGGGGTGCCCGGGCGGCGGGCACATGGCCGCTCCGGGGTCGGGCGGCGGCCGCCCCCGCCGAGCGCGCGGCCCGCCCACCACCCGAAGCAGCATCCCCGGCGGGCGGGAGCCGGTCCGCGCTTTTCGCCCCGGCCGCACCCGCACGCCCACCACCGGAAGCGGCACCGCCACCCCGGGCACCGGGAGCGCCCTTCGCCGCGGCCCCGCCACGCCCGGACGGCGACAGCCGACCCATGCCGCCGCCTGCGGAAGACCCGCCGGCCGCGGGCGGTCGGCCCGGGGTGGTGCGGCGGCCGCCCTCGGGGGTTTCGTCGCCCCGGCCCGGCTGCCGGGCCGCGCGGACGGGCGGCGGCAGCCGGTCCGCGCCGTCGACCTGGCGGCGGACCGCGCCCGGGGGGCGCTCGTCGGCGCCGCCCGGGGCGGTGAAGCGGTCACGGGGCATGCGTCCCCTCCTCAGTGCGCGGGTACGGCCGGCCGCCGCCCCGAGCCGGGGCCGCGGGTCAGCGGCCGTGGCCGGCCGGGCCGGCCTCCTGCTGCCCGTCGGCGGCGGCGAGCGCCCGTACCGCCTCGGCGAACAGGTCACCACGCTGGTTGTAGTTGGTGAACATGTCCATCGACGCACAGGCCGGGGCGAGCAGGACCGTGTCGCCCGGCCGGGCGAGGTCGCGGGCCGTGCCGACGGCGGCGGACATCGCCCCAGTGTCGGTCCGTTCCAGCTCCACCACCGGGACCTGCGGGGCGTGTCGCGCCAGTGCTTCCCGGATCACCGCCCGGTCGGCGCCGAAGAGCACCACCGCGCGCAGCCGGTCCGCGGCGGCCGCGGCCAGTTCGTCGAACTCCGCGCCCTTCGCCAGCCCGCCGGCCAGCCAGACCACCGACGGGTAGGCCGCCAGGGAGGCGGCGGCCGCGTGCGTGTTGGTGGCCTTGGAGTCGTCGACGTAGGCGACACCGTCCAGGACGGCGACCTCGGCGATGCGGTGGGCGTCCGGCCGGAAGGCCCGCAGGCCCTCGCGTACGGCGGCGGGCGGGACGCCGAAGGCGCGGGCCAGCGCGGCGGCGGCCAGCGCGTTGGCGATGTTGTGCGGGGCCGGCGGCTGGACGTCCGCGACCTCGGCCAGCTCCTGTGCCCGGTGCTGCCGGTCCTCGACGAACGCGCGGTCCACGAGGATGCCGTCGACCACGCCGAACTGCGAGAGCCCGGGTGCGGCGAGGGTGAAGCCGATCGCCCGGCAGCCCTCCTCGACGTCGGCCTCGCGGACCAGCCGCTCGGTCTCGGGGTCCGCGGTGTTGTACACGCAGGCGACCTGGTTGCCGTGGAAGATCCGGCCCTTGTCCGCGGCGTACGCGGCCATCGAGCCGTGCCAGTCCAGGTGGTCGGGTGCGAGGTTGAGCACGGCCGCGGAGTGCGGCCGCAGGCTCGGCGCCCAGTGCAGCTGGTAGCTGGACAGCTCGACGGCCAGCACGTCGTAGGGCCCGTCCGCGGGCTCGCCGAGCACCACGTCGAAGAGCGAGACCCCGATGTTGCCGACGGCCGCGGTGCGCAGGCCCGCCGCGGTGAGGATCGCGGCGAGCATCCGGGTGGCGGTGGTCTTGCCGTTGGTGCCGGTGATCGCCAGCCAGGGCGCCGCGTCCGGTCCGCGCAGCCGCCAGGCGAGTTCGACGTCGCCCCACACCTGCACCCCGGCGGCCTCGGCGGCCGCGAAGAGCGGGCTGGACGGCTTCCACCCGGGGGTGGTGACGACCAGTTCGGTGCCGCCGGGGAGAGTCTCGGCGTCGCCGAGGCGTACGGCCGCGCCGAGCGCGGTCAGTTCGGCCGCCTCGGCGCGCTGCTTGTCGCCGGCCGGGCCGTTGACCACGGTGACGTGCGCGCCCAGGCGCAGCAGCGCCTTCGCGGCGGGCACCCCGGAGACGCCCAGCCCGGCGACGGTGACCGCGGCGCCCTTGAAGTCGGCCGGGTCGCCGAAGCGGGCCGGGCCGTTCCCCTCGGCCGGGTCGGCGCCGGGCTGGGGGCCCGTCATGACGCCGCCACCCAGGCCGCGTAGAACAGGCCGAGGCCGACGGCCATGCACATGCCCTGGATGATCCAGAAGCGGACCACGATCAGGACCTCGCTCCAGCCCTTGAGTTCGAAGTGGTGCTGGAGTGGCGCCATCCGGAAGACCCGCTTGCCGGTGAGCCGGAAGGAGCCGACCTGGATGACCACGGACATGGTGATCAGCACGAACAGGCCGCCGAGGATCGCCAGCAGCAGTTCGGTGCGCGAGCAGATCGCGAAGCCGGCCAGCGCGCCGCCCAGCGCGAGCGAGCCGGTGTCGCCCATGAAGATCTTCGCGGGCGAGGTGTTCCACCACAGGAAGCCGAAGCAGGCGCCCATCAGCGCGGCGGCCACCACGGCCAGGTCGAGCGGGTCGCGCACCTCGTAGCAGGCGCCGTTGGCGCTGACCGGGGCGCCGCACCACTGGCCGTACTGCCAGACGCCGATGACGGTGTAGGCGGCGAAGACCATCACGGACGCGCCGGTGGCCAGGCCGTCGAGGCCATCGGTGAGGTTCACGCCGTTGGACATCGCCAGGATCATGAACAGCGCCCAGATCACGAAGATCACCGGGCCGATCGACCAGCCGAAGTCCGTGGTGAAGGAGAGCTTCGTGGACGCCGGGGTCTGGCCGCGCGAGTCGTGGAAGTTCAGCGCCAGCACCGCGAAGGCGATGCCGACGATGAGCTGCCCGGCCATCTTCGCCTTGGCCCGCAGGCCCAGGCTGCGCTGCTTGACGATCTTGATGTAGTCGTCGAGGAAGCCGACCAGGCCCATGCCGACGGTCAGGAACAGCACCAGCACCCCGGACATGGTGGCCTTGTCACCGGTGGCGAGCTTGGTGATGACGTAGGCGAGCACCGTGGCGGAGATGAAGGCGATGCCGCCCATGGTGGGCGTACCGCGCTTGCTGTGGTGCGCCTTCGGGCCGTCGTCCCGGATCATCTGCCCGTAGCCCTTGCGGGCCAGCAGGCGGATCAGCAGCGGGGTGCCGAACAGCGACAGGAACAGTCCCAGAACACCGGAGACGAGGATCTGCTTCATCGGGTGGCACCCTCGCGGGCCGCGCCACCGGCGCCCTCGATCAGCGCGAGGGCGACGGACTCAAGCCCCACCGACCTCGATGCCTTCACCAGCACGACATCTCCCGGCCGCACCTGCGCGCGCACCAGGTCGACCGCCGCCTCCGCGTCGGACACGTGCACCGACTCCTCACCCCACGAACCCTCGTTGTAAGCGCCCATTTGCAGCCAACCGGCTTCGGTACCGCCGACGGCCACGAGCTTGCTGACGTTGAGTCGGACGGCCAGCCGCCCCACCGCGTCGTGCTCAGCGAGCGACTGCTCGCCGAGTTCGGCCATCGTCCCCAGCACCGCCCAGGTACGGCCCCCCCGGGCCCGTACGGAGCTGCCCATCGCCGCGAGTGTGCGCAGGGCTGCCCTCATGGATTCGGGGTTCGCGTTGTAGGCGTCGTTGATGACCGTCACGCCGTCGGGAAGCTCGGTGACCTCCATCCGCCAGTGCGAGAGCGAGCCGGCCGCGGAGAGCGCGGTGGCGATCTCCTCGACAGGCATGCCGAGTTCACGGGCGACGGCGGCCGCGGCGAGCGCGTTCGACACGTGATGCTCACCGTACAGGCGCAAGGTCACTTCGGCGCACCCGGAGGGTGTGCGCAGCGTGAAGTGGGGCTGTCCGCTGGCGTTGAGCGTCACGTTCTCGGCGCGTACGTCCGCTTCGGGGGCTTCGCCGAAGGTCACCACTTTCGCCGTGGTTCGGGTGCGCATGGCACTCACCAGCGGGTCGTCCGCGTTGAGCACGGCGACGCCGCCCTCGGCCGCGCTCGGCAGCGCCTCGACGAGTTCGCCCTTGGCCTGCGCGATCTGCTCGCGGCCGCCGAACTCGCCGATGTGCGCGCTGCCCACGTTGAGCACCAGCCCGATCCGGGGCGGGGTGAGCCCGGTCAGGTAGGCGATGTGGCCGATGCCGCGGGCGCCCATCTCCAGCACCAGGTGGCGGGTGCCCTCGTCGGCGCCGAGCGCGGTCAGCGGCAGCCCGATCTCGTTGTTGAACGAGCCGGGTGTCCACACGGTGGGCGCCAGGCGCTGGAGGAGCTGCGCGAGCAGGTCCTTGGTGCTGGTCTTGCCGGCCGAGCCGGTCAGCGCCACCACGGTCGCGCCCAGCCGCTCGATGACATGGCGGGCGAGGGCGCCCAGCGCGGCCTGGACGTCGTCGACCACGACGGCGGGCACGCCGACCGGGCGGGCCGCGAGGACCGCCACCGCGCCGTCGGCGACGGCCTTGGCGGCGAAGTCGTGCCCGTCGGAGCGCTCCCCGGCGAACGCGACGAACAGGGCGCCGGGGACCACCTCGCGGGAGTCCTTGACCACCGGGCCCGTGACGCGCACCGCACTGTCCGGTATGTCGTGCGTGCTCCCGCCGACCGCGCGTGCGACCTCGGCGAGGGTGAGTGGGATCACTGTTCTTGTCGGTCCTTATCGATCGCGGCGCGCAGCACCTCTCGGTCGTCGAAGGGGCGTACCTCTCCGGCGATGTCCTGGCCCTGCTCATGGCCCTTGCCGGCCACCAGCACGATGTCGCCGGGCCGCGCGAGCGCGACGGCGGCGGCCACCGCGGCGGCCCGGTCGGGTTCGACGATGACGTGTCCGCGCTGCGCGGCCGGCACCTGGGCGGCGCCGGCGAGCATCGCGGTGAGGATCTGGAGCGGGTCCTCCGAGCGCGGGTTGTCCGACGTGAGGACGGCGGTGTCGGCGAGCCGGGCGAGGGCCGCGCCCATCGGGCCGCGCTTGGTGGCGTCCCGGTCGCCGCCGCAGCCGAGCACGGCGTGGATACGGCCGTCGGTGGTGGTGCGCAGCGCGCGCAGCACCGACTCCACGGCGTCGGTCTTGTGGGCGTAGTCCACGACCGCCAGGTAGGGCTGCCCGGCGTCGACCCGCTCCAGCCGGCCCGGGACGCCGGGGACGGCGGCGATGCCGTCGGCGGCGGTCTGCGGGTCGACGCCGGCGGTGGCCAGCGCGGCCAGCGCGGCCAGGGTGTTGGCGACGTTGAACGGGCCGGGCAGCGGCGCCACGGCCCGCACCCGCTCGCCCTTGGGGCCGATCGCGGTGAAGCGGCTGTCCATCGGGCCGGCCTGTACGTCCTCCGCCCGCCAGTCGGCGTCGAGGCTGCCCTGCGCGGAGAACGTGACCAGCGGCACCGAGGCTTCGGCGACGAGCCGGCGGCCGTACTCGTCGTCGAGGTTGACCACGCCCAGCCGGCTGCGCTGCGGGGTGAACAGCCGCGCCTTGGCCTGGAAGTAGTCCTCCATGCCGGAGTGGAACTCCATGTGCTCCGGGCTGAGGTTGGTGAAGACCCCGACGTCGAAGACGGTGCCGTCGACCCGGCCGAGGACCAGGGCGTGGCTGGAGACCTCCATGACCGCCGCGTCCACGCCGCGTTCGCGCATCACCGCGAAGAGCGCCTGGAGGTCGGTGGCCTCGGGGGTGGTGCGCTCGCTCTTGATCCGCTCGTCGCCGATCCGGGTCTCGACGGTGCCGATCAGCCCGGTGCGGCCGGCGGCGTGGCCGGCCCGCAGCCCTCCTTCGACGAGGTAGGAGGTGGTGGTCTTGCCGGAGGTGCCGGTGATGCCGATCCGCAGCATGCCCTCGCCGGGCCGGCCGTAGACGACGGCGGCGAGCTCGCCCATCTGCGCGCGCGGGTCGGGCGCGGTGAGGACGGGCAGTCCGGTGACGGCGGCGCGTTCGGCGCCGGCGGGGTCGGTCAGCACCGCCACCGCGCCGGCCCGGGCGGCCTGGTCGGCGAAGTCGGCGCCGTGCGCGCGGGCGCCGGGCAGGGCCGCGTACAGGTCGCCGGGGCGGACCGCGCGGGAGTCGTGCGTGATGCCGGTGACCTGCGGGCCGCCGTCGGCCGCGGGGCCGGCCGCCGGGTCCGCGGCTCCTGGCAGGCGGCGGGCGAGGTCGGCCAGCGGCGTGGGGCGCACGTGGGCCGGGCGCGGGGCGCCCGGCGGTCTGAGGGTGGGTTGATCAGCTGTGGGCACGGCCGCGAGATTACCGGGCGGGCCGGGGTCCGGGCCAAAACGGCGGCTGTCGCGGCCGGTGGCGGCGCCGGGCGCGGAGGGCGCGGGCGGGGTGGGTCGGCTGCCGATGGTGATCACCCGGCTTTCTTGTCGTGGGTGGCCGGCTCTGACGGGTTCCAGGTGACCGGCAGTTTCGGCGCGGGCGCGCCGGAGGGCGCCACGCCCAGGGACTTGAGGGCGAACTGCATGACCTGCTTGAAGACCGGGCCGCAGATGTCGCCGCCGAAGTAGCTGCCCTTCGTCGGGTTCTGGATCACGCAGGAGACCGTGACGCGCGGCTTGTCGGCCGGCGCGAAGCCGAAGAACGAGGAGGTGTAGCCCTTGTAGCGGCCGGTCGTCGGGTCCACCCGGTTGGCCGTACCGGTCTTGCCGGCCACCCGGTAGCCGTCGATACGGGCGTTGATGCCGGTGCCCTGTTCGCTGCCGACCACCGACTCCAGCATCTCGGAGACGGTCCTGGCGGTCTGCTGCGACACCACGCGGGTCTTCTTCGGGGCGGCGGCGGGCACGAACCGGCCGTCGGGTCCGGTGGTGCCGCGGATCAGGCTGGGCTCGACCCGGACCCCGCCGTTGGCGATGGTGGAGTAGACCGAGGTGGCCTGGAGGGCGTTGACCGACAGGCCCTGGCCGAAGGGGATCGTGTACTGCTGGGAGGCGTTCCAGTCCTGCGGCTTGGCGAGGATGCCGGGGGTCTCGCCGGGGAAGCCGGTGCCGGTGGGCTGCCCGATGCCGAACTTCCGCAGGTAAGAGTAGAGCACCTGGTTGGCCTGGGCCTGGGTCTTGCCGAGCTGGCCGGTGGCCTCGATGGTGCCGATGTTGCTGGACTTGGCGAGGACCCCGTTGAGGGTGAGGTACCAGGTGCCGTGGTCGACGTCGTCGTGGAAGAGCCGGTCGGCGCGCGGCAGGGTGCCGGGCACGGTGACGCGGGTGGTGGGGGTGGCGGTGCCGGTGTCGATGATCGCGGACATCGACATCAGCTTGCTGACGCTGCCGGGCTCGTAGGCGTCCTGCACGGCCGCGTTGCCGAGGGCGGCGGAGTCCGCGTGCGACAGGTCGTTGGGGTCGAAGCCGGGGGCGTCGGCCATCGCGAGCACCTGGCCGGTCTGCGGGTCCTGCACGATGACGTAGCCGCGGTCGGCCTTGGACTTCTGCACCTGCTGGGTGATGGCGCTCTGGGCGGCCCACTGGATGTCGCGGTCGAGGGTGAGCTGCACGTCGGTGCCGGGCACGGCGGGCTGCTCCTGGCTGCCGGCGGTGGGCACCTGGCGGCCGTCGGACTGGGCGTAGCGGATCTTGCCGTTCTTCCCGGCGAGTTCCTTGTCGAGCATCGACTCCAGGCCGCCGGCGCCCTGCCCCTGGCTGTTGACGAAGCCGACGACGCCCGCGGCCAGGTCGCCGGCCGGGTAGACCCGCTTGGAGTGCGGTACGTCGAAGATCCCGGCGAGCACGTCGGCGCCCTGTCCGGCGGCGGCCTTGGCGGCGAGGGTGGACTTCAGGTCCTGGATCTGGTTCCACGCCTGCGGCGACTGCTGCTGGGCGATGATCTGGTAGCGGGACTTGGGGGTGGCCAGCTGCTGGGCGATCTTCGTGGCGTCGCCGCCGACGATCGGCGCGAGCAGCTGCGCGGCCTGCTGCGGCGCGTCCTTCACCTTCGCCTGCGCAGGCGTGAACAGGTACGGGTCCGCGGTGATGTCGAAGGCGTCCACGGTGGTGGCCAGGTCCACGCCGGAGCGGTCGGTGATGGTGCCGCGGTCGGCGGTGACCTCGTGGGTGACCCAGCGGTTGACGGCGGCCTTGGCGGCGTAGGCGGACGCGTCGACGGCCTGCACCTGGAGCAGGCGCACCACGAACACGGACATCACCAGGGTGAGGACCACGCCGACCAGCCGCAGCCGGGGGCGGACCGCGCCCAGGCGCACCGCCCGGGGGCCGCCGGGCCGGTTGCGGCGCAGCGCGGCGGCCCGGCCGACGGGGCGTACGGGGTCGGCCCGCCAGGGGCCGTTGCGGCCCGCGCGGGCCGGGCGGGGGCCGCCCGCGCCGCCGGTGCCGCCGGTGCCGCCGGTGCCGCCGGTGCCGCCGGTGCCGCCCGGCCGGGGTACGCGGGGGGCGCGGGGGCGGCCGCCGTCCGCGGGGTCGGCGTCGGGCCGCGGCGCCGCGGGGCGGGCGGTGCGGCGCGGCTGCGGGCGGGCGCCGCGCGGGCGGTCTGCGTCGTCGCGGGGGGTCACGCGCTCACCTGCCGGGGGTCGGTGTCGTGGGGGTGCCCGCCGTACTCGTACCCGATGTACCCGAAGTACCGGTCGTACCGGCCGTACTGGTGATGCCGGTGGTGCCCGCCGGGGTGGCGGTGCCGGACGGGGTGGCGGGCGGGGTGGTCGGCGGCGGGGTGGTGGTCGGCGGGGGCGCGGGCGGGGCGGTCGCGGGCGACGGCGTGCCCTGCACCTTGCCGTTCGGGTCGAGGAAGGCCGGGTCGCCGCCGGGCACCATGCCCAGCTCGCGGGCGCGCTTCTCCAGCGTCTCGGGCGCGGAGTAGCCGTCGACCTCCTGCTGGAGCTGCTGCTGCTGGTCGGTGTAGTGCGTCGTCTGGTCCTGGAGCTTGTCCAGCTTGAACGAGTCCCGGTTCAGCGCCGCGTTGAGCATCAGCAGCGAGATGAGTCCCCCGGCGAGCAGTGTCACGACAAGAACGACGAACGGGGTACGCCGGGCGGTTGCGGACCTCCCGGCACCCAGCCGCGCGCCCAGCGCGCCGCCGCGCACCGCGCCGCGTACGGTGCCGCGGCCGCCGCGCCCCTCGCGTCCGGTGCCGTCGCTCATCGCACGTCCTCCCGGATGCGTTCGGCGCCGCGCAGCCGGGCGGGCGCGGCCCGCCGGTTCCCGGCGATCTCGTCCTCGCCGGGCAGTTCGGCGCCGCGGGTGAGCAGTTTCAGCCGCGGCTGGTACTGCTCGGGCACCACCGGCAGCCCGGGCGGCGCGGTCTGCGCGGCGCCGGCCGCGAGGACCTGCTTGACCAGCCGGTCCTCCAGCGACTGGTAGGACAGCACCGCGATCCGGCCGCCCACCGCGAGCGCGGCCACCGCCGCGGGCACCGCCCGCTCCAGCACCGCCAGCTCGCCGTTGACCTCGATCCGCAGCGCCTGGAAGGTGCGCTTGGCCGGATTGCCGCCGGTCCGCTTGGCGGCCTGCGGCAGCGCCTGCCGGATCAGCTCGACCAGCCGCGCGCTGCCGGTGAACGGCTCCCGCTCCCGCTCGCGCACCACCGCGTCCACGATCTTGCGGGCGAACTTCTCCTCGCCGTAGGCGCGCAGGATGCGCACCAGCTCCCCGGGCGGATAGGTGTTCAGCACCTCGGCGGCGCTGATCCCGGTGGACTGGTCCATCCGCATGTCCAGCGGCGCGTCCTGGGCGTAGGCGAAGCCGCGGTCGGCCTCGTCGAGCTGCATCGAGGAGACCCCGAGGTCGAAGAGCACGCCCTGCACCCGCGGGACGCCCAGCCGCCGCAGCACCTCGGGCAGTTCGTCGTAGACCGCGTGCACCAGGGTGGCGCGCTCCCCGAACGGCTCCAGCCGCTCCCCGGCCAGCTTCAGGGCTACCGGGTCGCGGTCCACCGCGATCAGCCGGCACTCGGGGAAGGTGGTCAGCAGCGCCTCGCTGTGCCCGCCGAGTCCCAGCGTGGCGTCGACCACGACGGCACCGGGCCGGGCGAGCGCGGGGGCCAGCAGATCGAGGCAGCGCCGCAGCATCACCGGGATGTGCCGCGGGGACGGGTTGCTCATGTGGCCCTTATCGAACGGTAGGGACGGCGTAGCGCGGTGGGGTCGGGCACGGCGTCGGGCGGTCGTGGCGGTGGAACGGTCCCGCAGGTCGGGTCCGGGCATCCGACGATACGGGCGCCGGCTGCCAGACAAGCACGACGGACACGCTACGGCCGGCAACGGCTCGGTGGACGCGGAACCTGGTCCCCGCCCGCTCGGTGCGGCGGTCCCCTGGCACCGGGGAAGTGGTGCCAGCGGCAGCCGGGAGCGGGAGGAGGCCGGGCCGCGCGTCCGCACCGGGGTGGGACGAAGTGGTGCGCGCCGCGCCGGGGCGGGGGCCGCGCTCACAGTAATCCGGGCGGAACCTCCTCGGACAGGGCCGAAAAGGTGTCTTCCTGGGCGGCCAGGTACCGCTCCCAGGCGTCCGCCGACCAGATCTCCACCCGGGTGTTCGCGCCGATCACAGCGCACTCGCGGACCAGGCCCGCGTAGTCCCGCAGCGGCTGCGGCACCGTCACCCGGCCCTGCTTGTCGGGCACTTCGTCATGGGCGCCGGCGAAGAGCACCCGCAGGTAGTCCCGGGTGGCCTTGGAGGTCAGCGGCGCCCCGGAGAACTGCTCGGTGGCGGCCCGGAAGCCCTCGACCGGCCACACGTACAGGCAGCGCTCCTGCCCGCGGGTCATCACCAGGCCGTCGGCGAGCTGCTCGCGGAACCGGGACGGCAGCACCAGCCGGTTCTTGTCGTCGAGCCGCGGGGTGTAGGTCCCGAGGAATCCCAGGAACACCGCACACCTCCCGACACCTCCGGCCAACGGCACCACTTCGCGCCACTTTACTCCACCATGCCCCACGGTCAACGGCGGCCGCGCCGGGGGCGCGCCCCCGTGTACGCCGGACGCGCCCGCCGTGCGCCCTCGTGTCCTGACCGGTGCGGAAGGTGCGCCCCCTGCGGTTCCGGCCGGCTCGGATACCGTCATAGACATGTCGACAGATGCCAGCGCCCCCGCGAATCCCCCCGCCCCCGGGACCGCCCCCGGCGCCGACTCCTCCGTCACCGACCGGCTGGTCGCCGCCAACCGGCGCTACGCCGCCGAGTTCACCGACCCGGGCATGGGTGCCGCCCCGGTCCTGAAGGTCGCGGTCGTCGCCTGCATGGACGCCCGGCTCGACCTGCACCAGGCGCTCGGCCTGGAGCTGGGCGACTGCCACACCATCCGCAACGCGGGCGGGGTCGTCACCGACGACACCATCCGCTCCCTCGCCGTCAGCCAGCGCGCCCTCGGCACCCGCTCCGTCGTCCTGATCCACCACACCAACTGCGGGATGCAGACCATCACCGAGGACTTCCGCACCGAGCTGGAGCACGAGGTCGGCCAGCGCCCCACCTGGGCGGTCGAGGCGTTCACCGACATCGACCAGGACGTGCGGCAGTCCATGGCCCGGGTCAGGACCTCCCCGTTCCTCGCCCGCACCGACGACGTGCGCGGCTTCGTCTTCGACGTCCACACCGGCCTGCTGCGGGAAATCACGAACAAGTAACGGCAGGCGAGTGACGCGGCCCTCCCCGTGAGGGAAGAATGCAGGATGCGGCACGTCCCGCCCGCGGCGGGCGTTGCGCAATCGGGGAGGGCCGCGGTCCAGGGACGACCGAGGCCCTGGGGCCCCAATGGAACAGGCCGAGGAGTACCGGGTGACGACCTTTGACGCTCGAGCGGAACTGAGCGATCTGACCACGACCGCGGAGCGGGTGCGCCGGAGCGTGGAGAACGTGATCGAGGGCAAGCCCGAGGTCGTACGCATCGCACTGACCGTCCTGCTGGCCGAGGGCCACCTGCTCATCGAGGACGTGCCGGGCGTCGGCAAGACCATGCTGTCCAAGGCACTGGCGCGGTCCATCGACTGCTCCGTGCGGCGCATCCAGTTCACGCCCGACCTGCTGCCCTCGGACATCACCGGGGTGAGCGTCTTCGACCAGCAGCGGCGGGACTTCGAGTTCAAGCCCGGCGCGATCTTCGCGCAGATCGTGGTCGGCGACGAGATCAACCGCGCCTCGCCGAAGACCCAGTCGGCGCTGCTGGAGTCGATGGAGGAGCGCCAGGTCACCATCGACGGCACCACCTACGAACTGCCCAGCCCCTTCATGGTGATCGCCACCCAGAACCCGGTGGAGATGGAGGGCACCTACCCGCTGCCGGAGGCGCAGCGGGACCGCTTCACCGCCCGGGTCTCGATCGGCTACCCCAGTCCCGAGGCCGAGTTGAAGATGCTCGACGTGCACGGCGGGGTCTCCCCGCTGGACGACCTCCAGCCGGTCGCGGAGGCCCAGGACATCGTGAAGCTGATCGAGGCGGTGCGGCAGGTGCACGTCTCGGAGCCGGTGCGCCGCTACGCGGTGGCCCTGGTGGGCGCCACCCGCAGCCACCCGGACCTGCGGCTGGGCGCCTCCCCGCGCGCCACCCTGCACCTGGTGCGGGCCGCCCGCGCCTCCGCGGCGCTGGACGGCCGCGAGTACGTCCTGCCCGACGATGTGCAGTCGCTGGCCGCCGCGGTCCTCGCGCACCGGCTGCTGCCGACCGCGCAGGCGCAACTGAACCGGCGCACGCCGGAGCAGGTGGTGGCGGAGATCGTGCAGCGCGTACCGGTGCCCGACCCGGCCGCGGGCGCGGGCGGGGGCGCCGGCTGGCCGCAGCGGCCGGCCGGGCGGCCCCAGGGCATGCCGGACGCGCGGGGCGTGTGATGGGCACACCCGCAGGGCCGCCCCCGCCGGGCGCCCGCCCGCCCGGCGGCCGTCCGCCCGCGCCGCCGCGCCCGCCGGGCGCGTACCCGGGCCCGTACGGCGCCCCGCCCGCACCGCAGGCCCGGCAGCAGCCGCAGCCGGGGCCCTACGCCCAGCCGCCCGGGGCGGGGCCGTACGCCGGGCAGCCGGCGCCGCGGGCGGCGGGCGTTCCGCCGGTCGGCCCCACCTCCGCCGACGAGCGGCCCACCGGCGGCTTCCGCCGGGCGCTGGGCGGGCTGACCACCCGCGGCCGGTCGTTCGTGGCCGCCGGGGTGGCCGCGGCCGCCTGCTCGTACGTCCTGGGCCAGTCCGACCTGCTGCGGGTCGGGCTGCTGCTGGCCGTGCTGCCGCTGGTGTGCGTGGCGGTGCTCTACCGCACCCGCTACCGGGTCGCGGGCAGCCGCCGGCTGGCGCCGTCCCGGGTCCCGGCGATGTCCGAGGCCCGGGTGCACCTGCGGGTGGACAACGTCTCGCGGGTGCCCACCGGGCTGCTGATGCTCCAGGACCGGGTGCCCTACGTGCTCGGGCCGCGGCCGCGGTTCGTGCTGGACCGGGTGGAGCCGGGCGGCCACCGCGAGGTGTCCTACCGGGTCCGCTCCGACCTGCGCGGCCGCTACCCGCTGGGCCCGCTCCAGCTGCGGCTGACCGACCCGTTCGGCATGGTCGAACTGACCCGGTCCTTCAGCGCCTTCGACACCCTGACCGTGGTGCCCCGGGTGGAGCCGCTGCCGCCGGTGCGGCTGGCCGGCGAGTCCTCCGGCTACGGCGAGAGCCGCACCCGGGCCCTGGCGCTGGCCGGCGACGACGACGTGATCCCGCGCGGCTACCGGCACGGCGACGACCTGCGCCGGGTGCACTGGCGGTCGACCGCGAAGTACGGCGAGCTGATGGTGCGCCGCGAGGAGCAGCCGAACCGGGCGCACTGCACGGTGCTGCTCGACACCCGCCGGGACGCCTACTTCGGCGCCGGGCCCGACTCCGCCTTCGAGTGGGCGGTCTCCGGCGCCGCGTCGGTGGCCACCCACATGCTGGAGCGCGGCTTCGCGGTGCGGCTGCTCACCGACACCGGCAGCAGCGTGCCGGGCCCGGAGGGCACGTCCGGCTACGGCGCCGACTCCGGCGACATGGCCGGGCTGCTGCTGGACACCCTCGCGGTGGTCGACCACTCCGACGGCGACTCGCTGGCCGCGGCCTACGACGTGCTGCGGGCCGGCAGCGAGGGCCTGCTCGTGGGCTTCTTCGGCGACCTCTACCAGGAGCAGGCGGCCACGATCGCGCGGATGCGGCAACGGGCCGGCGGCGCGGTGGCGTTCGTGCTGGACAGCGACGACTGGCTGGCCCGCGAGCTGGGGACCCGGCCGGGCCCGGAGCTGTCCGCGGTGCAGCCGGGCGCCGGCGGCGAGCCGGACAGCACCGAGCGCGCGGTGCGGATGCTGCGCGAGGCGGGCTGGAGCGTGGTGGAGGTGCAGCCGGGCGCCTCGCTGCCGGAACTCTGGCAGCACGCGGACCGTTACCGGTCACGCGAGGAGACGACGCGGCAGGCGCGGGCCGGGCAGGCGCCGCGGGGAGCGGGGGCGGCGGGATGAGCGGACGCGCACGGCTCACGGTGTGCGCGGTGGTGGCCTCCATGCTGGCCGCAGCCGCGCTGCTGCCCCTGACCGACAACAGCACCTGGTACGGCAAGGCGCTGCTGCTGGTCCTGCTCCAGTCCGCGGTGGGCGCCGGGTGCCGCCGGGTGCCGCTGGCCCGGCCGCTGACGGTGCTGGTGCAGGCCCTGGTGTCGCTGGTGGCGCTCACGGCGATGTTCTCCTCGCAGCAGGCCCTGGGCGGGCTGCTGCCGGGCCCGCAGGCGCTGCAACAGCTCGGCCAGGTGGTCCAGCAGGGCATCACCGACGTCTCGAACTACTCGATCCCCGCGCCGGTCAGCCCCGGTATCCGGCTGCTGCTGGTCGGCGGGGTGACGGTCGTGGCGCTGGTGGTCGACGCGATGGCGGTGACGTACACCAGCGCGGCCCCGGCCGGACTGCCGCTGCTGGCGCTGTACTCCGTCGCCGCCGGCCTGGACAGCGGCAGCGCCGCCTGGCTGTACTTCCTGCTGGCCGCGGCCGGCTACCTCCTGCTGCTGCTCGCCGAGGGCCGGGACCGGATGTCCCGCTGGGGCCGGGTGTTCAGCAGCGGGCCGCCCCCCGGCTCCTTCGGCGGCAGCAGCCCCTTCGCCCAGAGCGGGTCGACCCCGGTGCGCGGCGCCCGCCGGATCGGCGTGCTGGCGCTGGGCATCGCGCTGGTCGCGCCGGCCGCGCTGCCCTCGCTCGGCGGCGGACTGCTGGACACCTCGGGCCACGGCGGCGGCATCGGCCGCGGTGGCGGCTCGGTCAACCTGGTCGCCGCCCTCCAGGACAACCTGAACCAGCCGAGCAACAGCGAGGTGCTCACCTACTCCACCACCGCGAAGCCCGCCTCGGGCATGTACCTGCGGATCGCGGCGCTGGACAAGTTCGACGGCACGCAGTGGGTACCGTCGAACCTGCCGACCGAGGCCCTGCCGGCCCAACTGCCGCGCCCGCAGGGCATGGCGGCCGACGTGAAGTACACCACCGCCACCACCCGGGTCCGGGTCGACGACAGCTATGTGCAGGACATGCTGCCGCTGCCGTTCCCCGCCACGAGCGTGCAGACCACCGGCGCGTGGAAGTACCAGCCCGAGGGCCGGATGCTCGTCGGCACGCACGGCCAGACCGCGGCCGGCCAGCACTACACCGTCACCAGCATGGAGGTCGACCCGACCGCGCAGCAGCTGGCCCAGGCCCCGAAGGCCACCGGCCGGATCGCCGAGCAGTACGAGCAGGTGCCCGACTCGCTGCCCGCGATCGTCAAGCAGACCGCGCTGCGCGAGACGAAGGGCGCCACCAACGACTACCAGCGGGCCGTCGACCTCCAGAACTACTTCACCTCCGGCCAGTTCGTGTACAACACGCAGGCCAAGGCGGGCACCGGGGTCGACGCGATCGCCCGGTTCCTCCAGACGAAGGAGGGCTTCTGCGTCCACTTCGCCTTCACCATGGCGGCGATGGCCCGCACCCTGCACATCCCGGCCCGGGTCGCGATCGGCTTCACCCCCGGCTCCCCCACCGCCGACGCCGACGGCCTGATGACGGTGGGTCTGAAGGACGCCCACGCCTGGCCGGAGCTGTACTTCGAGGGGATCGGCTGGACCCGGTTCGAGCCGACGCCCTACCGCGGCAGCGCGCCGGACTACACCCAGACCACCACGCCGTCGGGGACCTCCGGCGACCAGGACGTCGCGCCGCACACCTCGGCGCCCGCCACCACCGACACGCCCACCCCGACGCAGAGCTGCGAGCCGGGCACCGCGTCGGACAGCAGCACGTGCGCGCAGCAGGCGCTGCCGGCGAGCAGCGGCTCCGGGGGCGGCTTCGGCGGCGGCCGGGCGGCCCTGGTCGTGCTGGCCGCGCTGCTGGTGCTGCTGCTGCCCACCACGCCGCTGCTGTGGCGCTCCCGGCTGCGCAGACGCCGGCTCGGCGGCGGCGGTGACCGGACCGAGGGGCTGGCGCTGGCCGCGTGGCGGGAAGTCGTCGACACCGGCTGGGACTACGGCATCCCGCCGGACGGCTCGGAGACACCCCGGCGGGCGATGGCCCGGCTGGTCCGGGACGGGCGCCTGACGGGTGAGCCGGCCGCGTCGGCCGCCCGGCTCGCCACGGCCGTGGAGCAGACCCTGTACGCCGCCGACCCCCGCCCGGCCACCGGGCTCGCCGGCGATGTCCACCGGGTCCACCAGGGCCTCAAGGCGGGCACGAACCGCCGCGGGCGGCTGCGGGCGGCGGTGCTGCCGCGGTCGGCGGCCCGGATCGGATGGGGGCTGGCCGCCCGCTGGACGGCGTCCACCGGGCGGGCCCGGGCGGCCGGGCAGCGGCTGGCGGCGCCGGTGCGGAACCTGGGCGGGCTGCTGCGCGGGAAGGCGGCGCGCGAGGCGCCGTGACGGCGGGTGGCGGGCCCCGCCGCGGTACGGGGCCCGCCGCCGCTGCGGGGCCGTTGCGGTACCGGGACCGTCGCGGTACGGGGCCCGGACCGCGCGGAAGGGCGCGCCCCGGTCGGGGGCGCGCCCTTCGTACGACGAACGGTGTTACTGGCCCTGCTGGTCGCGGCGGCGCTGCCAGCGCTCCTCGATGCGGTCCATGACCTTGCCGCGGCGCTGCTGGCGACGGGCTCCGAAGCGGCGGCCGAAGTGTCCGGGGACCGCGGCGGGCCCGGCCTCAGGGGGCCGGTTGGCGCGGCGCCAGGCGGTGACCGCGAGGACGGCGCACGCCAGCATCACCAGGAACCCGACCACACCCAGCCAGGCCTGCTGCGCGACCATTCCGCCGATGAGCAGCGCGATCCCGCACACGAAGCCGAGCACGGCCAGGTAGACCCTGCGACGGGTGAACGCGCGCACTCCGTTTCCCTCGAGCGCCGACGCGAACTTGGGATCTTCGGCGTACAGCGCGCGCTCCATTTGCTCGAGCATGCGCTGCTCGTGCTCCGAGAGCGGCACGGAGACCTCCTACTCGTCGGTCGCGCGGGGCCGCGACCGGGTCCGACCCTTTCAGGATAGGCGGGAATCCGCTGCGTGAAACCCACCCCACTGCGCCAATCCGACGGGGCACTTCTTCCCCGTCGGACGCCACGTCATGCCAGCATACGGTCAGGAATGACGGCGCGGGCGGGGCTGTGACGGACTCGGCGGCCGGTCCGGCCGGGCCCGTGGCGGGCTCCGCCGCGGGCCCGCGGTGCGCCCGGGGCGGGCGCCGGGCGCACGGTGACCGCCCGGGGCGGGTCAGTCGCGCTCGGCGAGGACGTGGAGCTGGGTGGCGACCGAGTGGAACCCGGGGTCCTCGGCGGCGGCCAGCTCCAGCCGCAGCAGGGCCTCCAGGGCGCCCGGCTCGGTGTCGACCAGCACTCCGGGCACCAGGTCGGCGAAGACCCGCACACCGTGCACGGAGGCCGTGCGCAGGCCCGCCTCGCCGACCAGGCGGGTCAGGCCGTCGGCGGTGAAGCGGCGGGGCAGGGAGTCCGCGGCGCCGTATCGTCCGTCCGGGTCGAGCAGCGCCTGCTGGGCCTCGGCGAAGTGGCCGGCCAGCGCGCGGGCGAGGACGGCGCCGCCGCGGCCGGCGGCGAGCAGGCTGAGCGAGCCGGCCGGGCGGAGGGCTGCCACCACGTTGCGCACGCCTTCCGCGGGGTCGTCGACGTACTCCAGCACGCCGTGGCACAGCACCATGTCGTACCCGCCGGGGCGGACCACGCCGAGCAGGCCGTGCACATCGCCCTGGACGGCGGTGACGCGGTCGGTCACCCCGGCCTCGGCGGCCCGGCGCTCCAGCGCGAACAGCGCGTCCGGGCTGGGGTCGACGACCGTGACCCGGTGGCCGAGGCGGGCGACGGGCACGGCGAAGTTGCCGGTGCCGCCGCCGATGTCCAGGACGTCGAGCACCGGGCGGTCCGCGGCCTTGGCCCGCCCCTCCAGGGCGCCCTGGAGCACCTCCCACACCACAGCGGTACGAAGGCTGGCACGGGGGCGGATCGGCTCCGGCCCTCCTGGACTGGACCCTGCACGGGACATGGCGGGCGGCTCTCCTCGCGGTGGTGCCGGCGATGCTGCCGGCGGTGGTGCTGGGGGGTGGCGGCCACCATGGGCGCGGCCACGTCCCACTCTAGACCCGTACTTCGCGGGTCGTTGATGCGTACGGTGTGGCCGGCCTGGGGGTGTCCTGGGCCGGGCGCGGGCTCAGCGCGCGTAGGTGACGCCGCCAGAGGTGGCCTGTGCGGCGACTTCGAGGACGCCGCCGTCGGGCGTCACGTACAGGGCCCCGGCGGTGAAGTGCCGGCTGGAGTTCTCGGCGGGGAGGGCGGCGACGGGCGTGGCCCGGCCGGTGCGCGGCGCGACGCGGACCACCTGGGGGGCGGCGGGGGTGCCAGTGAGGGCGTAGACCGGGTCGTCCGCCTTCAACGGGGTGGCCAGCGCGATCGCCGGGAGGTGCCACAGCTTCGCGCCGGTGGCCACGTCGAAGCCGTCGATCTCGGGGCCCGCCGCCGTCTGGGCCGGGGTGACCAGCACCTTGCCGATGACGCGGGCGCTGTGGTCGGCGTCGGTGCCGTTGCCGGGGTCGAGTTCGGTGTCGCCCACGGCGAGCTTGCGGCTGCTCCCGGTCGGCTCGATCACCCGGACGCTGTCCTCGCCCGCCGTGTGCTCCCCGGCTATCAGCGGGGAGGCGCTGAAGACGTGCGCCACGTCGGTGTGCGCGTCCTGCTGCCTGCTCCACAGCCGCTTGCCGGTCGCGCCGTCGTAGGCGGCCAGGGTGAACGGCGCCTTGCGGTCGGCGCAGTAGTCGTCCACCAGCACCACCCCGGTGCCGCCCCACACGTAGGCGTTGCAGTAGTAGCCGCGCGGGCTGAAGCCCCACACCCGCCGCCCGGTGCGGATGTCGAGGCCGCCGAGGAAGTTCTCGCTGACGATGGTGGCGACGCCGCCCTGCACATAGGTGTCGGCGGCCGCCGCCGTGGGGTGCTTGGCGTCGGTCAGCGGCACCGTCCACAGCACCTTGCCGGTCCCGGCGTCGATGCCGGCCAGCGTGGTGCAGGTGCTGCCGTCCTTGCCGAAGGCGATGGTGCCCAGGCCGCCGGCGGTGAGGGTGGGCGACATCGCGCAGGGCCGCGTGCCGCCGTGCGCGATCTTCGGCGGCAGCGCCGCGCTCCAGGCCGGTGCGCCGTCGGCCAGCCGGTAGGCCCGCAGGCCGCCGTCGGTGCTGGCGCGGATCAGGAGCTTGCCAGTGACCCAACTGCCGACCAGCGCGTCGTCGGCATCCGGCGCAGGGTGCTGCCAGGCGGTGGCCAGGTGCCGGGACGCGGTGGGGGCGGCGTCCTCCCGGTGCAGCGCGACCGCCGTGCCGCCGCCGACCGCGGCGAGCAGCACGAGGGCGAGCACGAGCCGCCGGGTGCGACGCCGGCCGGAGCGCGCCGCGGCCCGGTCCGCCGCCCGGGCGGCGGCCCTGCCGTCGGGCCGCGCCGGGCTCCCCTCCTCCGGCGCCATCTGCGTCGTCATCCCTGGTGCGTCCCTTTCCTTGGCGTGCGGTGAGCCCTCGACGGGCTTGCGGGCTCCTGGTCGGCCCCCGCCGGGCGCTCGGCGTTTCCGGGGCTCCGGAGCCCGTGCGATGGTGCTGCTCGCTCCCGCCCCGGTCAGCCGCCGCCGAAGGGGTGGCCGAAGTCGTAGCGCGCGGACTCCAGGCGGAAGGCGGCCCGGGAGCCGACCGAGGTGTCGATCCGCCAGTCCATCAACTGGGTGCTGCCCGGCCAGTCCTTGCGCTGGTCGTACCAGACCAGGCCGATCACGCCGGCCGCGGCCGCGCCCTGGAACAGGTCGCGCACCTGCGCCTCCTTGCGGGGGCTCTCGGCCACGCCGGTCTCGGTGATGAGCAGCGGCTTATCGGCGAAGGCGGCGATCTGCTTGATGGTCGGCGTGAAGAGGCTGGAGAACGCGGTGCCGTCGATCGGGCCGTAGTAGCCGATCAGCCCCACCCAGTCCACGTAGGCGTCACCCGGGTAGTACGGCTCCAGCTTGGCCGTCGTGCCGCTGTCGACGACGTGCGGGCTCCACACCCAGATGACGTTGCCGACCTTCTGCCGGCGGAAGACGTCGTGGACGTGCCGCCAGGCCGCCGTGAAGTCGGCTGCCGTCGCGTGGCCGGGGCCCCAGGAGTTCCACGGGCCGTTCATCTCGCCGGCGAAGGAGAGCACCAGCGGCCCGCGGTAGGAGGCGATCTGCCCGGCCAGCCGGCGCACGTACCCGTCGTCGCGGCCGGCGGCGATGTCGGCGAGCGAGGTGTCCGACGGCACCAGGGAGAGCATCGGCAACCGGCCGTGCTGCCACAGGAAGGCGTTGCCCTGGGCGTCGAAGTCGTCACCCCAGGAGGCGTAGTACTCGCGCACGTCCGGGGCGCGGCCGGCCTGCGCGGTGAAGGACTGCACGATCCCGTACTGCCAGGGCGACTTGTCGTCCACCACGCCGAGCAGTCGGCCCGCCGAGGCCGTCCGGCCGGCGGCGGTGCCCAGGGCGCCCAGCTCGTTCCGCAGCGCGGAGACGTCGTAGGGGCCCCCGGTCCCGGTGCTCGCCGCCGCCTTCGGGGAGTCGCTGCCGCCGCCCCCGCACGCCGCCGTCAGCAGCAGTACCGCCACGGTGAGGATGGCGGCGGCCGGGCGGCCGAGGCGGCGGATTCTGGCCATGGAGGTCCGATCGGGCAGGTGGAGACGGGTCGTTGGCAGGGCCGGCGACCGGGCGGGGGACGGGGCGACGGCACGTCAGGGGTCGAGTCAGGGGTGATGCGGGGCCAGGCGAGCGCTTGGCTGCGCGACCAGGATCTTATGCTCCGAGAAGCCGATCACCATATTTTCATCACACTTTCGTCACAGGTGGCGGGTAAATCGGGGCAAGGGGGCCAACCGGTCGAGTGCTTGCCAGGTACGAACGCTACTTTTCGACTCCCGCAGCAGTGGTGGCACGATCAGGAAAGTCCGAGGCGTTCGGTGACCAGCAGCCTGTCCGAAGTCGTCGAACCCTCACCCGTGTTCGTCGACCGGTCGGGCCGTCGCGGCCGGCGGCTGCGCGGTCTGGGCTGGGGGGTCGGCGTCGCCTTCGTCGGCCTCACCCTGGCGATGGTCTCCGGCCTGCTCGGCACCCAGGCTGACGCCCCGCCGTTGCACGTGCCGAGGACGGCGGACATCCTGCCGCCCGGCCAGTACGTCGACGCCCCCCAACCCGCCCCGCCGGGCAAGGCCGACCGCACCGGCGGCACCCCCTCCGCCACCACCGCCGCGGGCGGCGCCTCCTCGTCCCTCTTCGGCTCGCCGTGACCGCCACCGCCCCGTAACCGCCCGAGGACTCGTCGAACATGTCGCGCCACCAACGCCCCAGCAGGTCGGTGCTGCGCCCGCGCAGACTCGCGGCGCCACCTCTGCGCTTCTTCCTGCCGGTCACGCTGCTGGTCACCCTGCTGGCCCTGCTGGTCCTGCGCGGCATGGCGAACAACGAGGTCTTCCACGACGAGAAGGTGGCCGTCTCCGTCGACAAGACCACGGTGCCCAAGAGCGTGCTGGAAGGCGGCCCGGTCGTGGACGCCCGCGGCGCCAAGCAGGACCACCCCGTCAGCTACACCGTCCCGGACAAGACCGTGGTGCTGACCTTCGACGACGGGCCCTCCCCGCAGTGGACGCCGAAGATCCTCGACGTGCTCGCCGAGAAGCACGTCAAGGCGGACTTCTTCGTCACCGGCTCCATGACGACCCGCAACCCCGGGCTGATCCGGCGGATCGTCGCCGGGGGCCACGAGATCGGCGTGCACACCTACACGCACCCCGACCTCGCCCTGCACAACAACATGCGGCTGCACTGGGAGCTGGGCGAGACGCAGCTCGCCCTCGCCGGGGTGGCCGGCATCCACAGCAGCCTCTTCAGGCCGCCGTACTCCTCCACCGCCGACGCCCTCGACGACTGGTCCTGGCCGGTCACCAAGGCGGTGGGCGCGGACGGCTACCTGGTGACCTTCATCGACAAGGACACCGACGACTGGAAGCGCCCCGGCGTCGGCGCGATCGTGCAGGCCGCGATGCCGAAGCTGCCCGGCCAGGGCGAGATGATCCTCATGCACGACGCGGGCGGCAACCGCTCGCAGACGCTGGCCGCGCTGCCGCTGATCATCGACAAGCTCAGGGCGCAGGGCTACACCTTCAAGACCGTCGGCGAGGCGCTGGGCACCGGCTCGGCCAACACCAAGGTCCACGGCTCCACGCTGTGGGCCGGACGGTTCTTCGTGTGGTGCACCTCCTTCTCCGTGTGGGTGATGCCCTGGCTGGTGGCGCTGTTGGCGGTGGTCGGCGTGCTCGTCTTCACCCGGTTCGCGCTGATGTTCGTACTGTCGCTCCTGCACGTGCGCCGCACCAGGAAGCCCGGCTTCCGCTACGGGCCGCCGGTCACCGAGCCGGTCAGCGTCATCGTGCCCGCCTACAACGAGCAGGAGTGCATCACCAACACCCTGCTCTCGTTGGCGGCGAGCGACCACCCGATCGAGGTGGTCGTCGTCGACGACGGCTCGTCCGACGACACCGCGGCGATCGTGGAGGAGTTGGACCTGCCGATGGTCCGGCTGATCCGGCAGCCCAACAGCGGCAAGCCGGCCGCCCTCAACACCGGCGTGGCCGCGGCCTCGCACGACCTGATCGTGATGATGGACGGCGACACCGTCTTCGAGCCGGCGACCGTGCGCGAACTCGTGCAGCCCTTCGGCGACCCGCGGATCGGGGCGGTGGCCGGCAACGCGAAGGTCGGCAACCGCGACACCCTGATCGGCGCCTGGCAGCACATCGAGTACGTGATGGGCTTCAACCTCGACCGCCGCATGTACGACGTCCTCAACTGCATGCCCACCATCCCCGGTGCGGTCGGCGCCTTCCGCCGCGAGGCGCTGGTGCAGGCCGGCGGCATGAGCGACGACACGCTCGCCGAGGACACCGACGTCACGATGGCGCTCCACCGGGCCGGCTGGAGGATCGTCTACGCCGAGAACGCCCGTGCCTGGACCGAGGCCCCGGGCAGCATGAGCCAGCTGTGGTCCCAGCGCTACCGCTGGAGCTACGGCACGATGCAGGCGATGTGGAAGCACCGCCACGCCGTCCTGGAACGCGGCCCCGGCGGGCGCTTCGGGCGCGTCGGGCTGCCATTCGTGGCCCTCTTCATGGTCGTCACGCCGCTGCTCGCGCCGGCCATCGACATCTCCATGATCTACGGCTGCTTCTTCGTGGACCCGTACAAGAGCCTGAGTGCCTGGTTCGCGGTCCTGCTCCTGCAGGGCTTCTGCGCCTGGTGGTCCTTCCGGCTGGACCGCGAGAAAGCCTGGTACCTGATCACGCTGCCGGTGCAGCAGGTGGTCTACCGGGTGCTCATGTACATGGTCCTGCTGCAGTCCTGGATCACCGCCCTGACCGGCGGCCGGCTGCGCTGGCAGAAGCTGCGCCGCACCGGCGAGGTCGGCCTGGACGTCACCACGGGGGAGGCGGTGCGCACATGAGCACCGTGGAACGGGACAACGCGCTGGGCATGCCGGAGCAGCCCGGGCAGCGGGGCACCGCCGGCCGCGGCCGCCACGCGGGCGCGGCGGCGGAGGGCGCCGGGTACGGGTACGGGTACGGGTACGGGGGCGCTCCCCAGGGCGCGGAGTACGGGAGTTCGCCGGAGGGCGCCGGGTACGGCGGTGTCCCGGAGGGCGCCGGGTACTGGGGCGCGGCGGACCGGAGCGGGCACGCGGGCGGTGCGGACGGAGGCTTCGGCGGCCCGTACGCCCGCCCGGCCGCCGACCGCGGCTTCATGAGCGTGGCCGAGCGCGACACGCTGGTGACGGACGACACCGAGACCGTCCAACTGCGGACCATCACCGTGCCGGAGGCGTTCGTCCACCGGACCGACCCGCTCCGGACCGACCCGGAGCCGGCCGGCCCCGATGCCGGTCCGGCCGCCGGTCCCGGGGCCGCGGACACCGCCCCGGCACCCCGTCCGCGCGGCGGGCGGGACCGCTACCTCGACCTGCTGCGCGCCCTCGCACTCGTCCGGGTCGTGGTGTACCACAACTTCGGCTGGACCTGGCTGCCGCTGGTCTTCCCCTCCATGGGCGTGATGTTCGCCCTGGCGGGCTCGTTGATGGCCCGCTCGCTCAAGCGCCCCGCCTGGAGCGTCATCCGCAGCCGCACCCGCCGCCTGCTGCCGCCGATGTGGATGTTCGGCGCCGTCGTGCTGACCGCCATGGTCCTGGACGGATGGGGGCCGCACACCGACGGGCACCCGCGCTGGTGGTGGGGCGAACTCGCCTTCTGGGTCCTGCCGTTGAGCACCCCGCCGTATGCCGACAGCGTGCACGGCTTCGCCGGCCACCTACCGCACAGCTGGGCCGAGCAGGTCGTCGTCCCGCTGTGGTACCTGCGCGCGTACCTGTGGTACGTCCTGTTCTCGCCACTGATGCTGAAGGCTGTGCGGCGGCTGCCCTGGGTGACACTGCTGGTGCCGCTCGCGGGCTCCGCGTTCCTCAACTCCGGCCTGGTGGACCAGTCCGGCCGGATCATGGAGACCGCCACCGACTTCACCACATTCGGCGCCTGCTGGCTGCTGGGCATGGCTCACCAGGAGGGCCTGCTGCGGAAGATCCCGCAGTACGTGGTGCCGTCGATCGCCCCGCTGGTGCTGGTGGCCGGCTTCTGGCTGCTCCAGCGGGCACCGGTCGACAACCCCCGCGTCGGCCCCGACCTGGAGGCGGTGCCACTGGCCCAGGCGGTCTGGTCGTTCGGCTGCGTGATGCTGCTGCTGCACCTCAGCCCGTCGTGGGAGCACTGGCCCAGACCGCTGGAACGCTTCAACGGCGTGATCACGCTGCTCAACTCCCGTGCGGTCTCGGTGTACCTGTGGCACTGCGTGGCCCTGGTGATGACCGAACCGATCATCGACCAGCTCTGGAACGACCCGTATGCGTACGCCCACCTGCGCTGGCTGCTCACCAGCCAGTGGCTCCCCCTGCTGGTCGCCATCCCCCTGATCGTGCTGGCCCTGCTGCTCTTCGGCTGGGTGGAGGACGCGGCCGCCAAACGCCGCCCCCGCCTCTTCCCCTATCCCCGCCGGGTCAAGGGCCGCCGCCGCGCCTGAGCAGGCCCTCGGCCGGCCGAGAGGGCCCGCCGGCGCCGTACAGGGGCGGGACGCTGATGGCCGGAGCACTCACAGGAGGGCTTGCGTCGGTGAGGCCTTCAGGTTGTCCGAGGGCATGACACCGTAAGCGGCCCTGTACGAGGTGGCGAACCGCCCGGTGTGGAAGAAACCCCATCTGGTCGCGATCGCAGTGACGGTGGTCCCGTCGGCGGCGTCGGCAGCCAGAAGTTCGCGGTGCGCCCGTTCGAGCCTGATCCGCCGCATGTACTGGTGCGGGGTCTCGTCGAACGCGCGACGAAAACCCAGTTCGAGGGCCCGTACGGTAAGACCGAGGTGGCGTGCCAGCTCGCCGACGTTGAACACCGCGCTCTCCTCGTCCTCGATCAGTCGCACGGCTGACCGCACCGCCTTGCTGGGAGCTGCCCGGTAGGACGGCTTGGCGGGAGCGCTGAGGTCGTGCTCCAACCCGAGCAGCACAGCGCTCAGGGCGTGTTCGGACAGCTGCTGCAGCAGTCCGTGGGGAACGGCGGCCACGTCGTCGTACCGTCCGAAGGTCTCGGCGAGCAGTCTGGCGGCGCTGTGGACGACGTATCCCCGCTCCAGCGGCAGCACCTGGTGCACGAACCGCGGCGGCCGGCCGGTGGTCCGGTCGCCCGTCAGGGCTCGTGCCGCGCGGGCGAGCGAGGAGGTCGTCACGCGCAGCATGAGGGCGTCGCAGTCGGCGCTCCACTCGGTGACGGAGCGCCCGTCCGGCGCGATCACGACGACTGACTCGCCGGCCGGCGCGTCGGCGGCCTCGCCTCCTCGCCAGACGCGCATGCGCCCGGACAGCGGTATCGCGATCCCGAGGTGCCGGGAGTCGGTCGGCCGGTCGACGACCACGTCGGCGCCGTAGCTCATCCGCCCGATCCCGACGGAGCCGGTGTCGGCATAGAAGGCGCTGGCGGCGACATCCTCGTGGTCGCCGGGGCGGACACGCAGTCGGCCTGGGGCCATGAACCGGCGGATCTCCACCTCCGCGACCGCGAGGTCGTGTGTCTCGTAGCGCTTGTAGGCGGCAAGCGAGCGCAGCACGGAGTCATCGGTGCGCGGCTGGTGGGTGACGTCGGCGAAGGCGGTCATGCGGCTCTCCGAATGTCGATGCGTGGTCCTCCACGAACCTGGCCGGAGCGGCGGGCGTGCGTCCCGCGTCGACCTGCCGTTCCCGCCCGGCTCCGTCACTGCGACCTGGGTCGTGGAGCGCTGCTCGACCTGCGGCTTGACCTCGATGAACGCGTCTCACAGCCCGTGCGGACGTCAGCCGTTGTCCGTCCGATATCGCCCCTTCCCCGGGCCGGCGGTGGACCGGTCCGGCCGGGCAGCGCTCGTCGGAGGTGCCTCTTGCGGCGATCGAGTCTAGGAGCGCTCGCGCCGGGGCGCCATCCACTGAGCGAAGCGGCGGGGTCCGGTAGGCGAAGCCGCCGCGCCGGCCGGCCCGCCCGGCGGCGGCTTCGCGCACCGGTGCCGGACCCTTCGCCTGGTGGCTCGTGGACGCGTTTGCCCGTGCCTAGAGTTCCCCGTCGTGTCACGCTCCCGGCCCGGCGTTCGACGGGCCGGGGGCCGTTTCCGAGCGAGAGGACCGGCCGATGACCGCCGAGCAGCGTGTTGTCACCCCGTCAGGCGCCGATGAGCGGCTTCTCCGACTGCTGAAAGAGGCCACGATAGAGGTCATTCCGCTGAAGGGCGCCCAGGAGCAGATCCTCGCGACGGCTCAGGACGCCACCGTCGCGGTCACCTGCTCCCCGAAGTTCGGACTGGCTCGGACGCTGGAGCACTGCGCGGTCGCGGCGCACTCGGGACGGCGGGTCGTCCCCCACCTCGCGGCCCGGATGGTGGCAGACCGCCCGGCGCTGCGGGACTTCGTGCGGCGCGTCGCGGACCTGGGCGTGACCGATCTCTACGTCGTCGGCGGCGACGCCACGGTTCCCGTCGGCCGGTACGCCGATGCCGCCGGACTGCTGGACGACCTGACGTCGATGGAGCACCCGTTCACGCGGATCGGCATCGGCTGCTATCCCGAGGGCCATCCGGGCATCGACGACGACAGGCTGTGGGAGGCGCTGCTGCGCAAGCAGGGCGCTGCCACGTACCTGGTCAGTCAGATGTGCTTCGACGCCGCAGCGCTCGCCTCATGGCTGGCGCAGGCGCGGGCGCGGGGGGTGACGCTGCCGGTGCGTGTCGGTATCGCCGGACCGTTGAAGCTCGCCAAGCTCACCGAGCTGTCGCTGCGTATCGGGGTCGGCCAGTCGCTGCGCTTCCTGGCCAAGCAGCACGGCCTGGTCGGCAACGTTCTCACGGGGCGGGCCTACGACCCCGCTCCCCTGGTGCGGGCGGTGCTCGCCACGGAGCCGGAGGGGGGCGGCGACATTGAAGGACTGCACGTCTTCACCTTCAACCAGGTGCCCGTCTTCCAGACCTGGCTCAACGCGTGCGGCGGAGCCGCGGCATGAGCGAGATCGTGCTCACGCTCTGCTGCCCGGACCGTCCGGGGATCGTTCAGGCGGTCTCGGCCTTCGTGACCGGTCACGGCCTCGACATCGTCGAGAGCCACCAGTTCGGCGACCGGGAGGCCGGCCGCTTCGCCATGCGCGTCGCCGCGACGGGCCTGGTGGAGGGGGTGCCCGACGTAGCAGCCCTGCGGGCGGAGTTCGAGCCCGTCGCTCGTGCTCTCGGCATGGACTGGCGCCTGGTCGACGCCCGGCACCGGCCCCGAGTGCTGATCATGGTCAGCAGGGTCGGGCACTGCCTCAACGACCTTCTCCACCGGGTGCGCACCGGCCAACTGCGCGCCGAACTGGTCGCGGTCGTGTCCAACCACCCCGACTGCCGGGATCTCGCGGAGTCGGCGGGCGTCCCCTTCGTGCATCTTCCGGTCGACGCCGGGTCCAAGGCCGGCGCCGAGGACAAGCTGCTGCGGCTCGTCGAGGAGGAGCGGGTGGAGCTGGTGGTTCTCGCCCGCTACATGCAGATCCTCTCCCCGGCGCTGTGCGACCGGCTCCAGGGCCGGGTGATCAACATCCACCACTCGCTGCTCCCCAGCTTCAAGGGCGCCCGGCCCTACCAGCAGGCATACGACCGAGGCGTCAAGCTGGTGGGCGCGACCGCCCACTACGCCACCTCGGACCTCGACGAGGGCCCGATCATCGCGCAGGAGGTGCAGCGGGTGGACCACGCGATGAGCGCGGCGGCGGTCGCTGAGCTCGGCCGCGACACCGAATGCCTCGCACTGGCGCGGGCGGTGCGCTACCACCTTGAGAACCGGGTGCTGGTCCAAGGCCGCAGGACAGTCGTCCTGACGTGACTCCCACCCCGCTTGCACGGGCGGCCCGGCGAGGGCTGCCGCGGTCCCGGTCCTCCGTCCTTCGTCCGGACGCCCGGACAACATGCGAAACCGCATCGTCCGATACCCGCAAGCGGCATTCGCACGTGGCGTCCGGGGTGCAAGCATCGATATGAGCGGCAATTCCCCTTCCTTCGTACCTCATACGAAAGGTCCGGCCCATGACCGAACGCACTGACGGCCAGTCCCTCCAAGAACTGATCGACCGCCACCCCGACCTCGTCGGATATTTCTACAACGAGAGCCCCGGGCTCAACACCCGTTCACAGTCCGGCCGGTTCCCCGTTCCCGCCGAGTTCTCGAACTGGCGTGATGAGCAGCTCGCATGGCGTGAGTCCGCGGTGATTTTCAACCAGACCCATCATATGCCCGAGTTGTACGTGACCGGCCCTGACGCGCGCCGCCTGTTGAACTGGATCGGGGTGAACAGCTTCGGAAACCTCGCCCCGGGGGTGGCCAAGCAGTTCGTCGGCTGCACCCCCGAGGGCTACCTGATCGGCGACTGCGTCCTCTATCCGCACGGTGACGACAGCTACGAGCTCGTCAGCAGCATGCCCCTGCTGAACTGGATCGAATACCAGGCCGGCACCGGCGACTGGAACGTCGACCTGACCAGGGACGGCAACACCGCGGAGAACGGGTCCGCGGGCCGGGTCCGGTTCCGGTACCAGCTCGACGGGCCGCACGCCAGGTCGATCTTCGAGAAGGCCGTCGGAGGGCCCATTCCCGACCCGGGACTCTTCCGTACCTTCACGGCCCGCATCGCGGGTGTCGAAGTACTCGTGCTCCGCCACGGAATGGCCGGGCGTCACAAGGCGTACGAGATCAGTGGCGCGTATGCCGACGAATCCGCCGTCCACGAGGCGTTGCTGCGGGCCGGCGCGGAGTTCGGCCTGGTACAGGGCGGCATGAAAGCGTACTACAGCGCCATCCAGGAATCGGGGTGGATCGCAGGCCCGGTGCCGGCCGTCTATACCGGCCAGGCTCTGCGCGGATACCGCGAATGGCTGCCCGCGGACGGATGGGAGGGGCGGTGGCAGTTGGCCGGCAGCTTCCGCAGCGACCTCATCGAGGACTACTACACGACCCCGTTCGAACTCGGCTACGGCAAGCTCGTCTCATTCGACCACGACTTCATCGGCAGGCAGGCGCTTGAGCGCATGTCCAGGAGCGAAGCACGCCGCCGGGTCACGCTCATCTGGAACCGCGACGACGTTCTGGCCGCCATGGGTTCCCTGCTGGAGGACGGGACACCGGCGAAGTTCATCGAGTTCCCGCTGGCTGACTACGCCACGCTGGGACAGCGCGACCAGGTGCTGGTCAACGGGGAGATGGTCGGGCTCTCGACCTTCTGCGGGTACTCGGCCAACGAGCGTCGCATGCTCTCCCTGGCCATGCTCGACCCCGCGCACGCCGAGCCGGGTACCGAGGTCGTCGTGCTGTGGGGTGAGGCCGACGGCGGTTCCCGCAAGCCCCGGGTGGAGCGGCACCGGCAGGTGCAGCTGCGGGCGACCGTCGCCCCGGCTCCCTTCGCCTACTCCCCGCAGTCCACCGGCAGCGCGGGCTCGTCGAGGCGATGACGTGGCCGCCCGAGTCATCGACGGCAATGCGATCGCCGGTCGGGTGCGAGAGGAACTGGCCGCACGCGTGCGCCGCCTGCGGGAACGCTCCGGCGTGGTGCCCGGGCTCGCGGTCCTGCTGGCCGGCGACGACCCCGCGTCGCACGTGTACGTCCGCAACAAGCAGCGGGCATGTGCACAGGTGGGCATCGCCTCGTTCCGGTACGACCTGCCGGCCACCGTCACCACAGCGGAGCTGGTGGACACGATCCACGCGCTCAACGGCCGCGATGACGTCCACGGCGTCCTCGTCCAGCTTCCGCTGCCCCCGCAGGTGGGGATGCGGCAGGTGCTGGAGAGCATCGAGGTCGCCAAGGACGTGGACGGCTTCCATCTCTACAACGTCGGCGGCCTTGTAGTGGGCGAGCCGGTCTTCCCACCCTGCACGCCGTACGGGGTGCTCGAACTGCTCGCCCACGAGGGCATCGGGATCGCGGGCCGGAACGTGGTCGTCGTCGGCGCCAGCAACATCGTGGGCAAGCCTCTCGGCCTGATGATGATGCACGGCGACGCCACCGTGTCGATCTGCCACGCCAAGACCCGTGACCTCGCGCAGTTCACCCTCCTGGCGGAGATCCTCGTCGTCGCCGCGGGTGTGCCCGGCCTCGTCACGGCGGAGATGGTGCAGACCGGCGCGGTCGTCATCGACGTCGGCATCAACCGGGTCCCCGGCAGCAGCCGCGTCGTCGGCGACGTCGATTTCGACGGGGTCCGGCAGAAGGCGTCGTACATCACGCCGGTTCCCGGTGGCGTCGGCCCCATGACGGTGACCATGCTGCTGAAGAACACCGTCACCTCCGCGGAACGGAGCTGCTTGCGGTCGGGGGCGCTCAAGGTGCCCCGGTGGGCGTGACCGGCGTACGACGTCGCGTGCGGGGCCTTCCGGCGGCGCTTTCGATGTCCCTGGAATACCTGCGCCGCCTGCAACGCCCCACTGGCCGCCGGGTCGGACGCCCCCTCGCCGCCGCGGCCTGGTGCGCGGTGGCGAGGGGCACCGCGTCAGAGCCCGAACAGCCTCTCGGCGTTGAGATAGGTCATCTTCTCCCTCTCCTCCTCACCGACCGGCAGCTTCTCGATGAAGGCGCGTGTTCCGTCCAGCGCCAGATACGGGTAGTCGACGGACCAGATGATCCGGTCGGCGCCCACCACCTTGCGCACGAACTCGAAGTGCGGCAGGCCCCAGATGCCGCTGGGGGTGACCCAGACATGTCTCCGGTAGATCTCGGTGATGGTGTCCGGCAAGCCGGTCCGTTTCGGCGGGAGCGTATCGTCGAGGCGTTGCAGGGAGAACGGAACCATCTCCCCCCAGTGCCCGCTGATGACCTGGAGGTCCGGGTGCCGCTGGAACGCTCCGGAGAGAATCAGACGCAGGACGTGCACGCCGGCCTCGTTGTGCCACCCCCACGCGCCGAGCGAGAGCCACGAGCTGACGATGGGGGAGAAACCGCCGTAGTAGGCGTCCTGCACCCGCGGCAGCGGGTGGTAGGGGTGGACATAGAGGGGCACCCGCAGATCACTGAGTTTCTGGAGCACCGGCGCGTACCGCAGGTCGTCCAGGAACGTGTCCCCCGGGCGGCCCGCGATGAGTACCCCTTTCAGGCCCAGTTCGCCGACGCACCTTTCCAGTTCGGCGGTTGCCGCCCGCGGGTCCTGCCACGGCAGGACCGCGAATCCGCTCAGCCGGTCCGGGTATGCCTTGACCGCGCCGGCGAGCCGGTCGTTGGCAGCCCGTATGAGGACCACGGCCTGCTCGGCGGGAGCGAGTTGCGCCGGCGTGGTGCAGGAGATCACCTGCATCTGGATGCCGTGCTCGTCCATGGCCCTGATCCGGCCCTCGCCGAGATCCACGGCCAGCTCTTCGGCTTCCCGCACCGAGACGACCGTCGGACGCCCGCTGCCCCGCGGCCAGGGTGCCTCCGCGCCCCACTGGGCGCCCATGTAGGGCGCTTCCCGCAGCAGAGCGGGCGCGACGGCCTTCGCCATCTCCCGGTCGACCGTGTGTTCTTCGACACAGATGATCTTCATGCCCCTGATGGTCCCGCCGGTCGGCCTGTCCCGTCCAAGACCTTCCGCGGCCCTTGCCATACCCTGAAGGCATCGGTGCAGGACTGGGAGTGCGTGTGAGGGACCTGGACCTGCGCAAGGTGCGCTACTTCGTCGCCGTCGCCGACCACGGGTCCTTTGTCCGCGCCGCGGAGGCCCTGCACATCGCGCAACCAGTCCTCTCCCGCCAGATCCGTTCGCTGGAAAAGGACTTGGATGCCACGCTGTTCCACCGGGACGCCAAGGGGACGCGGCTCACCTCGGTCGGCGAGGCGCTGCTGGAGGAAGCACTCGGTCTGCTCGCGGCGGCGGAAGCCGCCCGGCGCCGCGTTCGCGACGTGGCCACCGGCCTGCGCAGATTCACGGTCGGGTTCACTCCCGGTGTGTCCATCGCCCCTGCCGTCCGCGCGTTCTCCGCCCGCCACGCCGACGTCTCCGTGGAGGTGCTCCGCATGGACTTCCTCCAGCGGGCCGAGTCCGTCAGGAGCGGCCAGGTCGACGTCGGTTACCTGCGTGTCCCTTTCCGCGCTCACGGCCTGTCGGTCGAGCCGCTGTTCTCCGAGCCGCGGGTGGTCGAACTTCCGGCCGACCACCGGCTCGCACAGCGCGAGACGGTGCACATCACCGAGGTGGCAGCCGAACGCCTGCTCCTCGACGACGTGCCCGAACGGCATGGCGGCATCCCGATGCCCGCGGACGAACGCGTGGCACAGCCGGTGCCCGCCGCGCGGAGCATCGAGGAGTTGCTTGAGCATGTCGCCGCGGGACGCGGTGTCATCGTCGTACCGCTCTCGACCGCCCTGTACTTCGCTCGCCCCGACATCGCCCATGTCCTCGTCGACGACATCCCCCCGTCCCGGGTCTGCCTTGCCTGGAGGAGTTCCCGGCGTGACGCACTGGTCGGGGAGTACGTCGACATCGGCCGCCGGACGGCGAGCCCCGCCGGGGCACCTGCGACGTGAGTTGCCCTTAGAGCGTGCCGCCTGCCGCGGGCCGGAGCAGCAGCATGCGCTCCACCAGGCGCAGGAACATCCCGGCCGAGCGCAGCAGGTCGTCCGCCTCCCGCGGGCCGGCCGCGCCGGCTATGCCCGCCTCGGCGCGCGCCCTGCGCTCGGCGCCGGCCGCGAACAGGGCGCTCCACTCGGCCAGTTCGGGCGCGACCTCGGGCAGCACCTCCCACGCGCTGCGGATGCGGGCGCGCTTGCGGGGATGGAGCTCGGGGCGGCCGCGGACGGCGAGCACCGCGGCGGCGGTGCGCAGCGCGGCCAGGTGCGCCGTCGCGTACCGCTCGTGGGGGGCGTCGAGCCGGGCGGCCTCCTCCAGTCCGAGGTGGGCCTGGGTGAGCAGGTCGAGTGCGGCGGGCGACGCGGCGGCGCGGCGCAGCACGGGGTGGATGTCGGCGGGCGCTCCGGCGCGGGCGGGGGCGCCGGTGCCCTCGCGCCGCGCGGGCCCGGACGGTGTCAGTGGGCCTGACGGTACGGACGGCATGGGCTGCATCGCGGGTACGGCCATGGCGAGCCTCCTTCTCTCCGTAGCTGCCTGCTGCTTCCTCCTGCTTCCCGATCGGTTCCCATCATCGGCGCCACCACTGACAATCGGCTCTGACCTGCACGGACGTGCCGCGCTACGCGCGTATCCCGGGTCCGGTGGGCCCCGCCGGGTGGAAGAACCGCGGTCGCGGTGCGGGCAGAATCGGGGCCATGACCTCCTCCGCACGACGCCAGGCAACCCGGCAGAGGCTCTTCGAGGCCGCCGTCACCCTCATCGCCGAGCAGGGTTTCTCCGCCACCACGGTCGACGAGATCGCCGAGCGGGCCGGCGTCGCGAAGGGGACCGTCTACTACAACTTCGCCAGCAAGAACGTGCTGTTCGAGGAGTTGCTGCGGCACGGCGTCGGGCTGCTCACGGTGTCCCTGCGGCGCGCCGCCGGTGAGACGGCTTCGCGCGGCGGCACCCGGGTCGACGCGCTCAACGCGATGATCCGGTCCGGTCTGGCCTTCATCGTCCGCTACCCGTCCTTCACCCAGCTCTACGTCGCCGAGCTGTGGCGGACCAACCGGACCTGGCAGGACACCCTGATGACGGTGCGCCAGGAAGCGGTCGCCGTCGTCGAGCAGGTGCTCGGCGAGGCGGTGCAGCGCGGTGAGGTCAGCGACGAGATCGACGTGCCCCTGACCGCGTCCGCGCTCTTCGGCATGGTGCTCGTCGCCGCCCTGGACTGGCAGGCGTTCCAGCCCGAGCGGAGTCTCGACGACGTCCACGCGACGCTCTCGCAGCTGCTCCAGGGGCGGGTGGGCGGCGCCGCGGCGCACCGAACCACTCGGTGATCCGCGGGCCAACCCCCGTTGCGGGTCTGGGGGCGCGGGACCGTTTCCGCCGCCCCGTGTCGGCGGCCCCGGCCGCGCCCCTCCCGCGACCCCAACTCTTCCCGCTGCGCTCGGCCGGGCCATCCGTACAGGTACTCATCCCTCTACCTAGGTACCCCCCACGTACCTGCCCCGCCCCGTCCGCCCCGGGACCACCTGCCGGTGGGGGCTGGTCGCGCAGTTCCCCGCGCCCTGGGTTGCTTCTGGCCTTCCGTCCTCCTCCCGCCTCTCGCCGTTGCAGTGTGCGTGGGTGGGTTGCGTGCAGCGCCGTCGTGGCTGGTCGCGCAGTTCCCCGCGCCCCTGGACCACCTCGGGGCTTCCGCACGGAGGAGCCGCAGTGACCCAGGGGCGCGGGGAACGGCGCGCGCAACCGGCCACCGGCGGGGGGCCGGGAACGGGCGCAACCGCAGCGGCGGGGCGGGGGAGGTGGACGGGAGGCCCGAGGGGTACCCAGGGGCGCGGGGAACGGCGCGGGCGGCCGTCCACCGGGGGGTGGTCCCGGGGACGACGGGGCGGGGGCGCCCGGGGGGAGAAGGGGGCCCACGGAGTGGATACGCTCGCGGGATGGGACGGATTGCGGTGGTGGGCGCGGGGATGGCCGCGATGGCGGTGGCGGCGCGGCTGGGTGCGGGCGGGCACGAGGTCGTGGTGTACGAGCGCGGGGAGACGTACGGGGGCGCGGTGGGGGCGCTGCGGCGGGAGGGCTTCGCGTTCGACACGGGCCCGGGCGTGCTGGTGCTGCCCGCGGTGTACCGCGACCTGTTCGTGAAGACAGGCCGGGAGCCGCTGGAGAAGTGCGTCGAGCTGGTGCAGACCGACCCCGCGGCGCGGCACGTGTTCGCCGACGGCACGGACGTGGCGCTGCCGAACGCCTCCCGCTCGGGCGTGATCGAGGCGCTGGACGCGGCGTTCGGCGCGGGCAGCGGTGAGCGCTGGAGCGATGTGCTGGTCCGGGCCCGCGAGGTGTGGGAGGGCGTGCGGCGGCCGCTGCTGGAGGAGCCGGTCGCGGACCCGGGGCCGCTGGCGAAGGACCCGTACCCGGGGCGCAGGAGGGGCCTGTTGCGGCGGTCGCCGTCCCTGGCGGACGTGGCGGCGCGGGAGTTGGGCGGCGATGTGCGGGCGGCGGCGCTGCTGGAGTGGTACGCCCTGGGGTACGGGCTGGACCCGCGGACGGCGCCGGCCGCGGCGGCGGTGCTGCCGTACCTGGAGCAGTCGTTCGGCGTCTGGTACGTCCGCGGCGGGCTGCGCGCGCTGGCGGACGCGCTGTACGCGCGGTGCCGCGCCCGCAGGGTGGAGTTCCGCTTCGGCCGCGAGGTGGCGGGGGTGGAGGTGCGCGGCGGCGTGGTGCGCGGGCTGCGCTTCGCGGACGGCGAGGTGGCCGACGCGGACGTGGTGGCCGCCTCGGTGCCGGTGCCGTACCTGCCGCAGGAGAGCCTGCCGCAGGCCGCGGCGCCGCTGACGGGGGCGCGGGGCGAGCCGGGGCGCTGCACGGTGCACGTGGCGCTGCGGGGCTCGCGTCCGGCCGGTACGGCGCACCGTACGGTCGTGCACGCCGCGGACCGGGGAGCGGCGCTGGAGTGGGTGTTCGGGCGGCGCCGGGCCGGGGTGCCGCCGGTGGACGCGCTGACGGTCGCGGTGCTGCGGCCCGACGACCCGGCGCTGCGCCCGGACGACGGGCACGAGGCGGTGACCGTGACGGCGACGGTGCCGCGGCACAGCTCCGGCGGGGGCGCCGGAGTGGACTGGTCGGAAGGCGGGTTCGCGGACGCGTTCGCCGATCGGCTGCTCCAGGTCGCGGAGCGGGCCGTACCGGGCCTGCGGGAGCGGGAGTTGTGGCGGGAGGTCCGCACCCCGCTGGACGTGGAGCGGGCGACGGGCGCGGCGGGCGGCAGCGTGCCGGTCCCCTCGCTGCCCGGCGCGGGCGGCACCCTGCTGCGCCCGCCGAACCGGACGCCGGTGAAGGGGCTGTACTTCCTGGGAGGTTGGGCGCACCCGGGCGGCGGGCTGCCGCACGCGGGCATGTCCGCCGCGATCGTGGCCGACCTGGTCGCCGGGGGCCCGGGCGGCAGCCGCTGACGTCCGCGGAACCGGGCGCAAGATCGTTAATCGCCCGGCCGCGGAATTCAACCCATCGGGCGGAAAAGGGCGTTGGCGGCTCACCGGGCCGACCGGGGCCGACCTAGCGTGAGCGCTGTACCGGTCATCGGTTGAGCGGAAGGTCTTACCCAGGATGCCGCAGCCCTTCGTACTGCCCGCGTTCTACGTGCCGTACCCGGCGCGGTTGAACCCGCACCTCGAAAGCGCCCGGGAGCACTCGAAGGAGTGGGCCCGGCGGATGGCGATGATCGAGGGCTCGGGCGTCTGGGCGGAGTCGGACTTCGACGCGCACGACTACGCCCTGCTGTGCGCGTACACCCACCCGGACGCGCCGGGGCCGGAGTTGGACCTCGTCACGGACTGGTACGTGTGGGTGTTCTTCTTCGACGACCACTTCCTGGACATCTTCAAGCGCACCCCGGACATGGCGGGTGCGAAGGCGTACCTGGACCGGCTGCCCGCCTTCATGCCGGTGGACCTCGCGCAGGAGGTCCCGGAGCCGACGAACCAGGTGGAGGCGGGCCTGGCCGACCTGTGGCGGCGGACGGTGCCGCAGATGTCGGAGGGCTACCGGCGGCGGTTCCACGAGAGCACCCGGCACCTGCTGGAGGAGTCGCTGTGGGAGCTGTCGAACATCAGCGCCGGACGGGTGGCGAACCCGATCGAGTACATCGAGATGCGCCGCAAGGTCGGCGGGGCGCCGTGGTCGGCGAACCTGATCGAGCACGCGGCGGGCGCCGAGGTGCCCGACGTGATCGCGGCCAGCCGCCCGATGCGGGTGCTGCGCGACTGCTTCGCGGACGCGGTGCACCTGCGCAACGACCTGTTCTCCTACCAGCGGGAGATCGAGGACGAGGGCGAGCTGTCCAACGCCGTGCTGGTGCTGGAGCGCTTCCTCGATCTCGCCCCGCAGGAGGCCGCCGACGCGGTGAACGACCTGCTGACCTCGCGGCTGCACCAGTTCGAGCACACCGCGCTGACCGAAGTGGAGCCGCTCTTCGAGGAGTTCGGGCTCGACCCGGCGCAGCGGCTGGCGGTGTTCGGCTATGTGAAGGGGTTGCAGGACTGGCAGTCCGGCGGCCATGAGTGGCATCTGCGCTCCAGCCGCTACATGAACGGCGCGGACAGCGCGTCGCGGGCGGTGGGCGCGCTCGGCGGGCCGACCGGCCTGGGCACCTCGGCCGCACAGATCGCCGCCTCGCTCGCCGGGACGCTGCCGCAGCGCGCCCGCGCCTACGGCCACGCGCCCTTCCGGCCGGTCGGCCGCCTGCGGCTGCCCGCGGTGCCGATGCCGTTCGCCACGACGCTCAGCCCGCACCTGGACGCCGCCCGGGCGCACAACGCGGCCTGGAGCCGCCGGATGGGCCTGCTGGATCCCGAGCCGGGCGGCCCGCTGCCGGAGGGCCTGTGGAACGCGGGGCAACTGGCCGACTACGACTTCGCGCTGTGCGCGGCGGGCATCCATCCTGCCGCGTCGCCCGAGCAGTTGGACCTGGTCACGGACTGGCTGACCTGGGGCACCTACGGCGACGACTACTACCCGGTGGTCTTCGGCCGCTCCGGCGACCTGGCGGCGGCCCGGATCACCACCGAGCGCTTCAAGCTGTTCATGCCGCTGGACGCGGGCGCGGTGCCGCCGCCGCTGACCGCGCTGGAGCGCTCGCTCGCCGACCTGTGGCGGCGCACCGCGGGCCCGATGGCCCCGGCCGAGCGGCGGCGCTTCCGCGCCTCGATCGAGGACATGTGCGCGAGCTGGCTGTGGGAGCTGGCCAACCAGCGGCTGAACCGGGTGCCGGACCCGGTGGACTACATCGAGATGCGCCGCAAGACCTTCGGCTCGGACCTGACGATGAGCCTGACCCGGATCGGCCACGGCGACACGCTGCCGGACGAGGTCTACCGCTCCCGGCCGGTGCACGGCATGGAGGTCGCCGCCCAGGACTTCGCCTGCCTGCTCAACGACGTGTTCTCCTACCGCAAGGAGATCGAGTTCGAGGGCGACCTGCACAACGCGGTACTGGTGGTGCAGAACTTCCTGGACTGCGGCCCGCAGCAGGCGATGGACGTCGTCGGGGACCTGATGGCCGCCCGCATGGCGGAGTTCCAGCACATCACCGAGCACCAACTCCCTTCGCTCTTCACCGAGTTCGACCTCGACGAGCCGGGGCGCGAGATGCTGCTCCGCTATGTGCGGGAGCTGCGGGACTGGATGGCCGGCATCCTCACCTGGCACGAAGGGTGCGCCCGCTACACCGATGAGGCCCTGGTGCGCCACCATCCGCACGCCCCGGCCGCGGCGGCCGTGCGGCACCCGTGGAGCGCGTGGACGATCCCCTCGGGCCCGGGCCTGTCCGCGGCCCGGCTGACGTCCCTGCTGGGCGGGCACTGACCGCCGCCCGCACGGCCGGTCAGTAGCGGTACGGGTCGTAGGGGTCGGCGTACTCCTGCTGCTGCGGCTGCGGCTGCTCGTACGGCGGCTGCTGCGGCTGCTGCGGGATGTACGCCTGCTGCTGGTCGTAAGGCTGGGGGGGATCGTAGGGCTGCGGGGCCTCGTAAGGCTGCGGGTCGTAGGGCTGCTGGCCGTAGCCCTGCGGCCCGTACTGCTGCTGGCCGCCGTAGCCGTAGTCGCCGTACGGCTCCGCCGCGGGCTGCTGCGGGGAGGACTGCGCGAACTGCCAGTCCCCGCCGCTGCCGTACCCGGCGCCGTAGCTGTCGCCGTCGGTGGCGCGGGAGTTGCCGAACACGTCCTGCTCGTCCGGGTCGTAGCCGTACGAGGCGGCGGCCGCCGCGGGCTGCTCCTGGTAGCCGCCGCCGTCCTGGCCGGCACCCTGCTGCGCGTCCTGCTGGGGGCCGTGTGGGGAGCCCTGCTCCCAGGACGGCTGCTGCTCGTAGCCGGTCCAGCTCTGGTAGCCCTGCGCGCCGTACCCCTCGTAACCGCCGCTGGTGTACGGGTCGGGGGTGTACGTCGACTGGCCGTCGAAGAGCGGGTACTCGCCGCTGTCGTCGGGCAGCGGAACCGGCTGGTAGACGGCCTGCTCGGCGCCGTAGCCGTCCTGGCCGTCGCCGGGCACCGGCGGGAAGTCGTGCACCGCGGTGGCGCCCATCCCCGCCAACTGCTCGGCGGAGACGTCCGGTTGGGCCCCGTCGGGGGTGTCCGGCTCGATCGGGCCGACCGCCAGCACCGGTTCGGCCGGGCGGGCCCCCGCCGACCTGCGGCGCCGGCTGGAGCTGGGGCGGCCGCCTATCGCCCAGCCGGCGGAGAAGCCGCGCTTGTAGGAGAGCGTGACCATGCTCTGCCCGGCGCCGAAGGCGACCGCGCCCAGCAGGATGAGCACGATGCTGCGGTCGGCGACCCCCACCACCAGGCCGAGGAAGCCGGCGAAGGCCAGCACCCGCCACCGCAGCCGGGCCTTGTACTGGAGCAGCACCTCGCCCAGCAGCCACAGCGCGACGATGCCGAACGCGATGTAGAGCACCGAGTAGCCCATGTGCCCACTTCCTCACCTAGGGGCGGTCGCCCGCGGTCACGCCGCCCGCTGGTGCAGCCCGAGGTTCTCGTAGATCTCCAGCGATGCGGTGGAGTGGTTAAGAGTAATGAAGTGGAGCCCCGGGATGTCCTCGTCCATGAGGCGCCGGCACATCCGCGTGGTGAACTCGATGCCGATCTTCCGCACCTCCGCCGGGTCGTCCTGCACCGCGAGGATGCGTTCGGCCAGCTCAGGAGGGAAGGGCGCGTTGCCGAGCTGCGAGAAGCGCTCGATCTGCCGGACGTTCGTGACGGGCATCACCTCGGGGATCACCGGCACCGTGCAGCCCGCGCTGTCCACCCGGTCGCGCAGCCGCAGGTACGCCTCGGGGTCGAAGAACATCTGGGTGATCGCGAAGTCCGCGCCCGCCCGGCACTTGTCGAGGAAGTGCCGGGTGTCCTCCACCGGGTCCGTCGAGCGCGGGTGCATCTCGGTGAACGCCGCGACGCCGACGCAGAAGTCCCCGGACTCCTTGACCAGCTGCACCAGCTCGGCCGCGTACGTCAGGCCCTGCGGGTGCGCCACCCACTCGCCCATCGGGTCGCCGGGCGGGTCGCCGCGCACCGCGAGGATGTTGCGGATGCCGGCGTCGGCGTACTGGCCGATGATGTTGCGCAGTTCGGCGACCGAGTGGTTCACCGCGGTCAGGTGGGCGCACGGGGTCAGCGTGGTGTCCGACACGATGCGGTCGGTGGCCCGTACGGTGCCCTCCCGCGAGGAGCCGCCGGCGCCGTAGGTGACCGACACGAACGTCGGACGGACGGCTTCGATCCGCCGGATCGCGTTCCACAGCGTGCGCTCGCCCTTCTCCGTACGCGGCGCGGCGAACTCGAAGGAGTAGGAGCGGTGGCCGGACGCGAGCAGCTCACGGATCGTGGTCGCGCGGTCCGTACGTGTGGATGAAGTCCCCAAGGCCATGTCAGCAGGCTAACGTGTGGCGGCCACCACACGTTAGTGCGTCCAGCCACTCCCGGGGGGCCGCTGCCGCGGAGAACGGTGCCGGACAGGGGCGCGGGGAACTGCGCGACCAGCCCTGTTCCGTGGTGCAGGTCGTCACCGGCCCGAAGGGGCTGTTGCTGTCGTGTCCGGACCACCGGCCGGAAGCTGGTTGCTCGCGCAGTTCCCCGCGCCCCTGTCGGGCACCGTGCAGCGGATCGTGCGGCTCAGGGCGGCCGCGGCTTCGTGGGGGGCGGGGGAACCGGTGATCGCGCGGACGACGACGATGCGGGGGGCGCCGGCGGCGAGGACGTCGGGGAGGGTGGTGGCGTCGATCCCGCCGATCGCGAACCAGGGCCGGGCCGGGCGGAGCGCGGCGGCGTGGCGGACGAGGTCGAGCCCGGGTGCGGGGCGCCCGGGCTTCGTGGGGGTCGGCCAGACCGGCCCGGTGCAGAAGTAGTCGACGCCGGGCTGGACGGCGGCGGCGTCGACCTCCGCGGCGGTGTGGCAGGAGCGGCCGATGAGGACGTCGGGGCCGAGGATCGCGCGGGCGGCGGGGACCGGCAGGTCGTCCTGGCCGAGGTGGAGGATGTCGGCGCGGGCGGCGTGGGCGACGTCGGCGCGGTCGTTGACGGCGAGGAGCTTGCCGTGGCGGCGGCAGGCGTCGCGGAGGATCTCCAGCGCGGCCAGTTCCTGGCGGGCCTCGATGCCCTTGTCGCGGAGCTGGATGATGTCCACCCCGCCGCGCAGTGCGGCGTCCGCGAACGCGGCGAGGTCGCCGCGGCCGGTGCGCGCGTCGGTGCACAGGTAGAGCCGGGCGGCGGCGAGGCGGTCGGACGCGGTCGGGGTGGGCATCGCGGGCTCCCGGGGTCGGTGCGCCCCGGTGCGGGCCGCCGCCGCGCACGTCCGCGGGTGCGGTACGGGCGGCGGCCGGCGGCCCCGGCAGGGCGCGGGCTACACGGCGAGCGCCTGCGCGCGGCGCTTCACCTCGGTCCCGCGATTCTCGCGCAGCGCGTTGGCGGGGGTGCCGGGCAGGGTCGGGTCGGGCGTGAAGAGCCACTCCAGGGCCTCGTCGTCCGTGAACCCGTCGTCCTTCAGGAGGGTCAGGGTGCCGGGCAGGCCCTTCACGATCTTGCCGTCTCCGATGAAGTCGCTCGGCACCATCAGCACCTTGTTCTCCCCGCGCCGGACCGCGATGAGCTGCCCTTCCTTGATCAGCGGCCGGATACGGGTCACTTCGAGGCCGAGCCGCTCCGCGACCTCGGGCAGGGTGAGCCAGGAGGGGACGAGAGCGTCAATGTGCGCGTCAACCGACGAGTAAGCAGTCACGGGACAAGCCTGCCACCTGCGGCTGACAATCGCCCCCACCGCTGAGCCGTCACGGTGTCCCCCGCGCCCCCGCGCCCCCGCGGCAGGCGTCAATGCGGCACCGCGGCCTTGAGCGGCACCGCCGGGTCCGCGGCGAGCGCCGGGTCCGGCTCGGCACCCTGGGTGATCAGCTTGCGGCCCTGCGCCATGTCCCGGGGCCGCCC
This sequence comes from Actinacidiphila sp. bgisy145, assembly GCF_057708125.1. Taxonomy (NCBI): domain Bacteria; kingdom Bacillati; phylum Actinomycetota; class Actinomycetes; order Kitasatosporales; family Streptomycetaceae; genus Actinacidiphila; species Actinacidiphila sp. bgisy145. The sequence continues at coordinate 41,343 of NZ_JBYIRL010000005.1, read as the reverse complement.
CACCGCGAGCACCGCCACCAGCACGCCGCGGCGCAGCCACAGCACCGACCAGGAGTCGCCGGACGGGTCGCCGCGGCTGACCATCGTGTCCTCGTCCCGGTGGAACCCGGCGTACTGCACGAACCGCCCGAACTGCTCGGACCAGAAGTACGGCACCGGGTCGTACGCCTCCTCGCCGCCGAGCAGGTTCGCGGCGGCGGTGCGCGGGCCCTGGACCGCGTTGTCCCAGTGGTGGACGAGCAGCCGCCGGTGGTAGCGGGCGGAGGGGAAGGACGCGCAGTCGCCGACCGCGTACACGTCGGGTGCGGTGGCCCGCAGCCGCTCGTCGGCGCGCACCGCGCCCTGGGGGTCCAGGGTGACCCCGGAGCCGGCCAGCCAGCCGGTGGCGGGGCGGGCGCCGATCCCGACCACCACGGCGCCGGCCGCCAGGCGGCTGCCGTCGGCGAGCACCACCCCGCCCGCCGCGGCCTCGGCCACGGTGGTGCCGGTCAGCAGGGTCACGCCGGCCTCGTCGTACCAGCCGGTCATGTGCGCGGTGACGGACGCGGGCAGCACACCGGACAGCGGGCGGTCGGCGGCTTCGACCACCGTCACCTCGCAGCCGGCCTTGCGGGCCGCGGTCGCGAACTCCGCGCCGATCCAGCCGGCGCCGACCACCACGACGTGCTCGCGCCGCTCCAGGACCGGGCGCAGCGCGGCGGCGTCGTCCAGGGTGCGCAGCGGGTGGACGCCGGGGCGGCCGGCGGTGCCGGGCAGCGCCACCGGGTAGGCGCCGGTGGCCAGGACGAGCGCGTCATAGGCCACCAGGCCCGCGTCGGTGACGAGTTGGCGTGCCGCGGCGCGCAGCGCCTGCGCGTGCACGCCCAGCCGCAGGTCCACCTCCAAGGCGGCGAAGTCGACGTCGAACCGCACGTCGGCCAGGGCGCCGCCCTCCGCGCCCAGCAGCACCGCCTTCGACAACGGGGGGCGGTCGTACGGCGGGTGGGGCTCGTCCCCCAGCAGGGTGATCCGGCCGCGCCAGCCCTGCTGCCGCAGCTCGACGGCCGTCTGCACGCCGGCCATGCCGGCCCCCACGATCACTGCGTGACGCTCGCTCACCGGGACACGTTAGCGCGTCGGGGCCGCGCCGGGGCGGGGGTCGGGGCGGCCCGGTCACCGCGGTGGACGCGGCGGCGCCCGCCGGCGGGCCCTCGGTTAAGCTGACCGGAAGCGAATTCGCGGGAGCCCGGACGCACCGGGCTGAGAGGGCGGCTGGCCGGCCGCCGACCGTACGAACCTGATCCGGGTCATGCCGGCGAAGGGAGCAGCCGAGACTCATGCGTACCCGAACAGCGGACGTCCTCGTCGTGGGGGGCGGCATCATCGGCCTGGTGACGGCGTGGCGCGCCGCCCAGCGCGGGCTGTCGACGGTGGTGGCCGACCCGTCCCCCGGCGGCGGCGCCGCCCATGTCGCGGCGGGGATGCTCGCCGCGGTCACGGAGTTGCAGTACGGCGAGCAGACGCTGCTCGACCTGAACCTGGCGTCGGCGGCGCGCTATCCGGACCTGGTCGCGGAGTTGGCCGACGCCACCGGTCTGGACACCGGCTACCGGCCGTGCGGCACCCTCGCGGTGGCGCTGGACGCGGACGACCGGGCGGACCTGCGCGACCTGCACGCCTTCCAGACCTCGCTGGGGCTGGCCGCGCAGTGGCTGACCGGGCGGGACTGCCGCCGGCTGGAGCCGCTGCTCGCCCCCGGGGTGCGCGGCGGGCTGCGGGTGGACGGCGACCACCAGGTCGATCCGCGGCGGCTGGCGGCGGCGCTGCTGCGGGCGGCGTGCTCGGCGGGCGTGGAGTTCGTACGGGCGAAGGCGGCGCGGGTGCTGTGCGCGGGCGACCGGGTCACCGGCGCCGAACTCGCCGACGGCACCCGGGCGGTGGCGGGGCGCACCGTGCTGGCCGCGGGCTGCGAGAGCGGCCGGCTGGCGGGGCTGCCGCCGGACGCGCTGCCGCCGGTGCGGCCGGTGAAGGGGCAGATCCTGCGGCTGCGGATGCCGGCCGGGCGGGCGCCGTTCCTGTCCCGCACGGTCCGTGCGGTGGTCCGCGGCAGCCATGTCTACCTGGTGCCGCGGGAGAACGGGGAACTGGTGCTCGGCGCGACCAGCGAGGAGTTCGGCTGGGACACCGCGGTGACCGCGGGCGGCGTCTACCAACTGCTGCGGGACGCGCACGACCTGGTGCCCGGCATCACCGAACTCCCCCTCACCGAGACCCTCGCGGGGCTGCGGCCCGGCTCGCCGGACAACGCGCCCCTGCTCGGGCCCTCCCACCTGGACGGCCTGCTGCTGGCCACCGGGCACCACCGCAACGGGGTGCTGCTCACGCCCGTCACCGGGGACGTCCTCGGCCATGTCCTGGACACCGGACGGCTGCCGCGGTACGCCGAGCCGTTCGCCGCCGGGCGGTTCGCGGCCGTACGTGAGGAGCAGACGGTATGACGATCAGCGTGCTCGTCAACGGGGAGCCGCGCGCTCTGGAGGAGCCGATCGCGCTCGGTGTGCTCGTCGCCCGGTACGGCGCGGCGACCACCGGGGTGGCCGCCGCGCTCAACGAGGCGGTGGTGCCGCGCTCGCGCTGGTCGGCGACCCGGCTCGCCGACGGCGACCGGGTGGAGATCCTCACCGCGGTCCAGGGGGGCTGAGCGTTGCACACGACACCGTCGGCGCAGGCCGCGCCGTCCGCGTCGCCTGACGGGGCTGATCCGCTGCGGATCGGCGACGCCGTGTTCGGGTCCCGGCTGATCATGGGCACCGGCGGGGCGCCGAGCCTCGACGTGCTGGAGCGGGCGCTCGTCGCCTCCGGTACGGAGCTGACGACCGTCGCGATGCGGCGGCTGGACCCCACCGCGAAGGGTTCCGTGCTGTCCGTGCTGAGCCGGTTGGGGGTTCGTGTCCTGCCGAACACGGCCGGCTGCTTCACCGCGGGCGAGGCCGTCCTCACCGCGCGGCTCGCCCGGGAGGCGCTCGGCACCGACTGGGTCAAGCTCGAAGTGATCGCCGACGAGCGGACGTTGCTGCCTGATCCGGTCGAACTCCTCGACGCCGCTGAGACGTTGGTGGACGACGGGTTCACGGTGCTGCCGTACACCAGCGACGACCCCGTGCTCGCCCGCAAGTTGGAGGATGTCGGGTGCGCGGCGGTCATGCCGCTCGGCTCGCCGATCGGCTCCGGGCTCGGGATTCGCAACCCGCACAACTTCCAGCTCATCGTCGAGCGGGCGTCCGTGCCCGTCATCCTCGACGCCGGGGCCGGCACCGCGTCCGACGCCGCGCTCGCCATGGAACTCGGGTGCGATGCCGTCATGCTCGCGTCCGCCGTCACCCGGGCGCAGCGGCCCGTGCTCATGGCCGCGGCCATGCGGGAGGCCGTTTCCGCCGGCCGGCTCGCCCACCGGGCCGGGCGTATCCCCCGCAGGTACGGTGCCCTCGCTTCGACCCCCTCGAACGGCGCCCTCTCCCTGGGGGCGCCGCCCCCAGCCCCCCGCGCATAGGGCGCCGCCCTCCCCCCGCGCCCCTGCGTACTGCCCCCTCCCGTCCCCGTCCACCTCACGGCCCGCTCCGGCTGGTCGCGCAGTTCCCCGCGCCCCTGGTTTTGCTCGGGCCCTCCCGCGAAAGAAGCCAGCGCCCCACAGGGGCGCGGGGAACGGCGCGGCCAGCGCACCACACGGCGGCAGCCGGGGGCGAGACAGAACCCCCGCGGCGGGAAGCGCACGGCCCCTCCACGGAAGAAGCCAGCGCCCCACAGGGGCGCGGGGAACGGCGCGGCCAGCGCACCACACGGCGGCAGCCGGGGGCGAGACGGGACCGTCGCGGCGGGGGCCGTGGGGCCCGCAGGGCGGGAGGAGGGGGACGGAGACGGTTACAACCGCGTAGCGAATCCGCACGGGTGGGACACATTGCGCCGTGATCCCGCGGTTGGGTGCGAACCGCCTCGTAGAATCGGTGGCCGTGGACACCAGCGTGGAGGACCCGCTCGTCGGGCAGACGCTCGACGGGCGCTATCTGGTCGAGGAGCGCATCGCCGTCGGCGGGATGGCGACGGTCTACCGCGCCGTGGACACCCGGTTGGACCGGGAACTCGCCCTGAAGGTGATGCACCCGCGCCTCGCGGACGACGCGGTGTTCGTGGAGCGCTTCATCCGCGAGGCGAAGGCGGTCGCGAAGCTCGCGCACCCGAACGTGGTGGGCGTCTTCGACCAGGGCACGGACGGCACGTACGTGTACCTGGCGATGGAGTACGTCGCGGGCTGCACGCTGCGGGACGTGCTGAGGGAGCGCGGGGCGCTCCAGGTCCACGCGGCGCTGGACATCATGGAACCGGTGCTCGCGGCGCTGGGCGCGGCGCACCGCGCGGGTCTGGTGCACCGGGACATGAAGCCGGAGAACGTGCTGATCGGCGACGACGGCCGGGTGAAGGTCGCCGACTTCGGCCTGGTGCGGGCGATCGACACGAAGACGAGCGCGTCGACGGGCGTGGTGCTGGGCACCGTGTCGTACCTGGCGCCGGAGCAGATCGGCCACGGCACCGTGGACCAGCGGGCCGACGTGTACGCGTGCGGCGTGGTGCTCTACGAGATGCTGACCGGCCGCAAGCCGTACGACGGCGACACCCCGATGAAGGTGATGTACCAGCACGTCAACGAGGACGTGCCGCCGCCTTCCGCGGTCGTGCCGACCGTACCGCCGCTGCTGGACGCGCTGGTGGCGCGGGCCTGCGCCCGCCCGCAGCAGCAGCGCCCGGCGGACGCGGTGGAACTGCTCGCCGAGACCCGTACGGCGCGGGCGGCGCTGACCGCGGAGGAGCTGGACGCGCGCCCGGCCGGACCGGCGGCACCCGAGCCCGCCGACCAGGTGCACGCCGACGAGGTGCCCACCGACGAGGTGCCGCCCGTACTGCCGCCCGGTTCCGAGGAGCCCACCAGCGTGGTGGCGCGGCCCGACGGCGCGGTCCCGGACCGCACCACCCGCCTGCTGCTGCCCACCCCGCCGCCGGACGACCCTCCCCCCGCCCCGGCACCCGGGTGGGCGCGCTCGCGCCGCGGCCCGCTCGCCGTGCTCGTCGCCCTGCTGGTCGTCCTCGGGGTCGGCGCGGGCGTCTGGTACATCAACGACGGCCAGTTCACGACGGTCCCCGGTGTGCTGTCGCTGCCGCAGGCGAAGGCCGAGCAGAAGATCGAGCAGGCCGGGCTGGACAGCAAGGTGAAGCAGGGCTTCTCGCTGACGGTGCCGCGCGGCAGCGTGATCGCCACCGACCCCTCCCCCGGCCGGCGCATCCGCGGCAACGGCACGGTGACCCTGACGGTCTCCAAGGGCCCCCAGCACGTCCGGGTGCCCGACGTCGCCGGGCGCGACCTGGCCACCGCCCGCAAGGAGATCAAGGCCGCGGGCCTGGTGCCGGGCACGGTCACCCAGGCGTACAGCAACGACGTGCCGCGCGGCCGCGTCGTGTCCACCGACCCGCTGGGCACCACCCAGACCGACCCGGGCAAGCGCGTCTCCATCACCGTCTCGCGCGGCGCCCCCGTCGACATCCCCGACGTGGTCGGCGAGTCGGTCACCGACGCGCAGCAGGACCTGGAGGCGGCCGGGCTGAAGGTGGTGCTCGCGCCGGGCAAGGTCTTCTCCGACGTGGCCGACAAGGACAAGGTCGCGCTGGAGTCCCCGGGCGCCGGGGGCCAGGCCGCCGCGGGCGACTCGGTGACGATCACGGTCTCCAAGGGCCAGCAGCAGTTCCCGGTGCCGGACGTGACCGGGAAGAAGACGGGCGACGCGAAGAAGATCCTCACCGCCGCCGGCTTCGAGGTGCGGGTGATCAACCTCTTCTTCAGCGGTACCGTGTTCAGCCAGTCCCCCGACGGCGGCAGCCAGGCCCCCAAGGGCGCGACGATCACCCTCTGGGCGCGCTGACCGACTCTGGATGCGCTGACCGACCCTGGGTGCCCTGACCGACCCGAACGACGAGCTGTGAAGACCGGTGACGGACGAGTGAACGAGCAGACCGCGCCCGGGCGCCGCCGCAATCCGGTCGGCGCGCACGTGCCGGTGGCGGGCGGCCTGGCCACCAAGGGCCTGGGCTACGCCGAGCAGTTGGGCGCGGAGGCGGTGCAGGTCTTCGTGGCCAACCCCCGGGGCTGGGCGACCGGCCCGGGTGATCCGGCGCAGGACGAGGAGTTCCGCGCCCGCTGCGCCGACGCGGACATCCCCGCGTACGTGCACGCGCCGTATCTGATCAACTTCGGCTCGCACACGCCGGAGACCGTCGACCGCTCGGTGGCGTCGCTGCGGCACTCGCTGCGCCGGGGGCGGCGGATCGGGGCGCTCGGGGTGGTGGTGCACACCGGTTCCGCGACCGGCGGCCGCCCCCGGGAGGCCGCGCTGGCGCAGGTACGGGAGCGGGTGCGGCCGCTGCTGGAGGAGCTGACGCACGACGACGACCCGTGGCTGCTGCTGGAGTCGACCGCCGGGCAGGGGTCCTCGCTGTGTTCGCTGGCGGAGGACCTGGGGCCGTATCTGGACGCGCTGGACCGGCATCCGCGGGTCGGGCTGTGCCTGGACACCTGCCATGTGTTCGCCGCCGGGCACGACATCGCGGCGCCCGGCGGGGTGGACCGGATGTTCGCGGAGATCGAGGGGGCCGCGGGGGCGGGGCGGCTGCGGCTGATCCATGCGAACGACTCGAAGGCGGGGTGCGGGGCGCACCTCGACCGCCACGAGAATATTGGTGCCGGGCGGATCGGGGTGGAGGCCTTCCGTGAGGTTCTGGCCCATCCGGCGACGGACGGGGTGCCCTTGGTCATCGAGACCCCGGGGGGAGTTGAAGGGCACGCTTCTGACGTGAAGTTGCTCCAGTCCCTTCGGGGGGAGTGACCCCTTACGGCCGCGTCTGCCCCTTCAGGCAGTGGCGATCCACTCGTACGTTCTGGCTGGTCGCGCCGTTCCCCGCGCCCCTTTAGGGCGCCCGGCGGGGTGAGCCGGGATCAGAGTTCGGGGCCGTCGCCCGGGGATTCCTGGAAGGAGTAGCGCTGTTCGTGCCAGGGGTCGGCGAGGTTGTGGTAGCCCCGTTCCTCCCAGAAACCGCGGCGGTCGGCCGTCATGTACTCGATGCCGCGCACCCACTTGGGGCCCTTCCAGGCGTAGAGGCGGGGCACGACGAGGCGGACGGGGAAGCCGTGTTCGGCGGTGAGGGGCTGGCCGCCCTGGTGGGTGGCGAAGATCGTGAGGTCGTCGAGGAACTCCTCGATCCGCAGGTTGGAGCTGAAGCCGTACTCGGCCCAGACCATGACGTGGGTGACGTCGGCCGCCGGGGGCGCGAGTTCGGCGACGGTGGCGGCGGAGACCCCGCCCCACTCCATGCCGGTCATCGAGAACTTGGTGACGCAGTGGAAGTCGGCGACCACGGTGGTGTACGGCAGCGCGGAGAACTCGTCGTGGTTCCACACCGGGCGCGCGCCGTGCGCGGTGGCGCCGAAGACGCGGAAGTCCCAGCGCTCGGGGCGGAAGCGGGGCACGGGCCCGTAGTGCGTGACCGGCCAGCCCCGCTGGAGCCGCTGCCCCGGGGGGAGCCGCCCCTCCGGATGCGCTTGCCGACTCATACGTCCATGGTGACAGACCGGACACCGTGCTCGGGCCGCGGGCCGGGCGGCGCCGACACCGTAAGCGTGCACTTACTGGATCGAACGGTCACGCGGTGCAAGGATGCGCGGACATATCGGGCCCGAACGGGAAGGACGGCGTTGCCATGCAGGGCGACCCCGAGGTCATCGAGTTCCTCAACGAGCAGTTGACCGCCGAGCTGACCGCGATCAACCAGTACTTCCTGCACGCGAAAATGCAGGACAACTTCGGGTGGACGAAGCTCGCGAAGAACACCAGGGCCGAGTCGTTCGACGAGATGCGGCACGCGGAGATCATCACCGACCGCATCCTGCTGCTGGAGGGGCTGCCGAACTACCAGCGGCTGTTCCATGTGCGGGTGGGGCAGACCGTCACCGAGATGTTCCAGGCCGACCGGCTGGTGGAGGTCGAGGCGATCGACCGGCTGCGGCGCGGCATCGACCTGATGCGGTCGAAGTCCGACGTGACCTCGGCCCGGCTGTTCGAGGACATCCTCAAGGACGAGGAGCACCACATCGACTACCTGGACACGCAGCTCGGCCTGATCGAGAAGCTGGGCGAGCCGCTGTACATCGCGCAGCAGATCGAGCAGCCGGAGAGCTGATCCGCCCCTGAGGTGCGCGGCCGCGGGTCAGGCGACGCGCCGCAGCGGTCGGAGGGCGGGCGGCGCGGGGTCCGGCCGCGGGATCTCCGGCTGCGCGAGATCGGCCGGGGCCGGCCCGGCCGCAGCGGCCGGGGCGGCCAGCCCGTGGCGGGTGACGCAGCCGTCGCCGCGGCCCAGCACCGCCTGGATGCGCTTGACGCAGGACCCGCAGTCCGTGCCTGCCTTGCAGGCGGAGGCTATCTGGCGCGGGGTACAGCGGCCCTCTTCGGCGTGCTGCTTCACCTGCTGCTCGGTGATGCCGAAGCACGAGCAGACGTACACGCGGTCACCACCGATCCAGGGCCAGAAGCTGAGGTAACCCTTACCTTACCCAGACGGTCGCGCGGAAGAAAAGCCGGGAGGGGCGCGTACCGGTGTGATACGCGCCCCTCCGCGGATACTTCTCGAAGCCGGCACCGACGGGGCGGGTGCCGGCGCCCGCTGCTACTGGCCCCGGTACATCTCGGCGACCAGGAACGCCAGGTCGAGCGACTGGCTGCGGTTGAGCCGCGGGTCGCACGCCGTCTCGTACCGCTGGTGCAGGTCGTCGACGAAGATCTCGTCGCCGCCGCCGACGCACTCGGTGACGTCGTCGCCGGTCAGCTCCACGTGGATGCCGCCGGGGTGGGTGCCCAGGCCGTGGTGGACCTCGAAGAAGCCCTTCACCTCGTCCACGACGTCGTCGAAGCGGCGGGTCTTGTGGCCGGAGGCGGCCTCGAAGGTGTTGCCGTGCATGGGGTCGCTGACCCACACCACCTTCGCCCCGGACGCGGTGACCTTCTCCACCAGCGTCGGCAGCTTGTCGCGGACCTTGTCCGCGCCCATCCGCACCACGAAGGTGAGCCGGCCGGGCACCCGGTCCGGGTCGAGGCGGTCGATGTAGGCGAGCGCCTCCTCCGGGGTGGTCGACGGGCCGAGCTTCACCCCGATCGGGTTGCCGATCTGCGCGGCGAACTCGATGTGCGCGCCGTCGAGTTGCCGGGTGCGCTCGCCGATCCACAGCATGTGGCCGGAGACGTCGTAGAGCTTGCCGGTCCGCGAGTCGGTCCGGGTCAGTGCCGTCTCGTAGTCGAGCAGCAGCGCCTCGTGGGAGGCGTAGAACTCGACGGTGCGGAACTCGGCCGGGTCGGTGCCGCAGGCGGCCATGAAGGTCAGCGCGCGGTCGATCTCGCGGGCGAGGGCTTCGTACCGCTGCCCGGACGGCGAGGACTTCACGAAGTCCTGGTTCCAGGCGTGCACCTGGCGCAGGTCGGCGTAGCCGCCGGTGGTGAAGGCGCGCACCAGGTTCAGCGTGGCGGCGGAGGTGTGGTACATCCGCTTCAGCCGCTGCGGGTCGGGCACGCGGGCCTCGGCGGTGAACTCGAAGCCGTTCACCGAGTCGCCGCGGTAGGTCGGCAGCGTCACGCCGTCGCGGGTCTCGGTCGGCTTGGAGCGCGGCTTGCTGTACTGGCCGGCGATCCGGCCGACCTTCACCACCGGCACCGACGCGGCGTAGGTGAGCACCGCTCCCATCTGGAGCAGCGTCTTGAGCTTGTTGCGGATCTGGTCCGCGCCCACGGCGTCGAACGCCTCGGCGCAGTCGCCGCCCTGGAGGAGGAACGCCTTGCCCTCGGCCACTTCGGCCATGCGGGCGCGCAGCTGGTCGCACTCGCCGGCGAAGACCAGCGGCGGATACGAGGCGAGCTCGGCGATCACGTCGCGCAGCGCCTCGGGGTCGGGCCATTCAGGCTGCTGCGCCGCGGGAAGAGACTGCCAGGTACGGGCCCCGGCATGGGTTTCGGCATTCACGGTCACGGGCCCCACCCTACGTGGTCGGGTCGGGCCCGGACCGCTGCGCTCAGTGGATGAGACGTTCCGCCCCGTGTGCGGATCGTCGCCGCCCGGTTGCGGTAGGCTCGGGACCATGACCGCGATGATCACCCGCACCACCCAGCACTCCTGCTGGCGGACCGCTTCCACGGCGGCCCGTTAGACATCGCGCGCAGAACACGTCGCGAAGGCCGCCCGAGGGCGGCCTTCGGTGTTTCCGGGTCCGGCCGCCCTTCCCGTCCGTCGCCCGCCGAGAACGTCCAGGAACATCCAGGAACGTCCAGGAAGGAACGCCCGCCGTGCCCCACTCCGCCCCGCCCCCCAGCGCCGCCCGGCTCGTCCAGCGCCTGCTCGACCCCGCCTGCCCGCCCTTCGCCCTGCTGCACCGCCGCACCCCCGGCCGCCCGCAGGACGTGGTCGAGGTGCTGCTCGGCCCCGTCGAGCAGGTCGACACGCTCGCCGGCATCCCGCTGCCCTCCGGCTCCCCCGGCGCCCCGGTCACCGACGCGCTGGCTCTGGTGCCCTTCCGGCAGATCCGCGAGCGGGGCTTCGACGTCCATGACGACGGCACCCCGCTGGCCGTCCTGCGCCCGCAGGAGGTGTACGAACTCCCGCTCGCCGAGGTGCGGGACGCGCTGCGGGAGCTGCCGGGCGGGTCCGAAGTGCGGGTCGAGGGCGGCGCGTTCGACGTGGACGACGAGGCGTACGCGCGGATCGTGCGGCAGGTGCTCGAGGAGGAGATCGGCCGCGGCGAGGGCGCCAACTTCGTGATCCGGCGCACCTTCCGCGGTGTCGTGCCGGACTTCGGGCCGGCGGCGGCGCTGGAGCTGTTCGGCCGGCTGCTGCGCGGCGAGCGGGGCGCGTACTGGACGTACACCGTGCACACCCCCGAGCGGACGCTGGTGGGCGCCAGCCCGGAGGTCCATGTGCGGATGTCCGGCCGGACCGTGGTGATGAACCCGATCAGCGGCACCTACCGCTACCCGGCGCAGGGGCCGTCGGCGGACGGGCTGCTGGAGTTCCTGCACGACCCGAAGGAGGTGGAGGAGCTGACCATGGTCGTGGACGAGGAGCTGAAGATGATGTGCACGGTCGGCGACCGGGGCGGCGTCGTGGTCGGGCCGCGGCTGAAGGAGATGGCGCACCTCGCGCACACCGAGTACGAACTGCGCGGCCGCTCCAGCATGGACGTGCGGGAGGTGCTGCGGGAGACGATGTTCGCCGCGACCGTCACCGGCTCGCCGGTGCAGAACGCCTGCCGGGTGATCGAGCGGTACGAGCCCCGCGGCCGCGACGGCGCCGGGCGCGGCTACTACGCGGGCGCGCTGGCGCTGCTCGGGCGGGACGCGGGCGGCGCCCAGACGCTGGACTCGCCGATCCTGATCCGCACCGCCGACATCTCGCCCGCCGGTGAGCTGAAGGTGCCGGTCGGCGCGACCCTGGTGCGGCACTCCGACCCGTACGCGGAGGTGGCCGAGACGCACGCGAAGGCCGCCGGGGTGCTCACCGCGCTGGGGGTGCTCCCGCCGCGGCCGCCGGCCGCCCCCGCGCCGGGCTCCGACCCGGGTACGGCCGCGCCGCGGCTGGCCGACGACATCCGGGTGCGGGCCGCGCTGGACGCCCGCCGCTCCCGGCTCGCCCCGTTCTGGCTGCGGATGCGGACGCCGGCCCCGGCGCGGGACGGCGCGGCCGGTCCGGTGCTGGTGGTGGACGCCGAGGACACCTTCACCGCGATGCTCGCGCATGTGCTGCGCGCCGCCGGCCGCACGGTGGCCGTACGGCGCTACGACGAGCCCGGGCTGCAGGAGGCGGCGCTGTCGCACGCCGGGCCGGTGGTGCTGGGCCCGGGCCCGGGCGACCCGGCGGAGACCGCCGACCCGAAGATGGGCTTCCTGCGGGCGCTCACCGCGGACCTGGTGCGCGACCACGCGCACGGGCTGCTCGGGGTGTGCCTGGGCCATGAGCTGGTCGCGGCCGAACTCGGCCTGGACCTGGTCCGCAAGGACCGCCCGGCGCAGGGCGCGCAGGAGGTGGTCGACTTCTTCGGCACCCGGACCACGGTGGGCTTCTACAACACCTTCACGGCCCGCTGCGACGCCGACGCCGCCGAGGAACTGGCCATGCACGGCATCGAGGTGAGCCGGGACCCGGCGAGCGGCGACATCCACGCGCTGCGCGGGCCGGGCTTCGCCGGGGTCCAGTTCCACCCGGAGTCGGTGCTCTCGCTGGACGGCGCCGCGCTGGTGGCCGGGCTGCTCGACCACGTGGGCGCGACCTCGCGGGCGGTCCGCCCGCCGGTGTAGCGGCACCGGGCCGCGGGGCCGTCCGGCCGCATCCGGCCGGGCGGGCCCGCGCGGCCAGACGGCCCCGCGCGGTCAGACGGCCAGCGGCTCGGGGTGCCCGGCCTGCTGCGGGGCGCGGCCGAGGAGGTCGCCGACGAGGTGGGCGACGGCGTCGAGCAGGCCCTCCTCGGACGTGGTGCCGTCGAGCACCAGGTCGGCCCGGTCCCGGGCGGGGGCGACGTACTCCGCGTGCCGTTCCCGCCCGCTGAGCAGGTAGTTGCGCAGCGACAGGCCCGGGTCCTGGCCGAACACCTCGATCTTGCGCAGGATCTTGCGGGCCAGCCGGATGTCGTCGGGGGTGTCCACGTACACCCGCCAGGTGGCCCGCTCGGCGACCGCCCGCAGGGTGAGCGCGAACAGGCCCTCCACGACCACGAGCCGGTACCGGCCGCAGCCGGCCGCCGCGTCGACCGCCTCGGCGACGGCGTCCTCGTCGATGGAGCCGGGATGGTTCCAGTCCAGCGTCTCCGCGCCGGTCGCGCTCAGCGTCCGCACCCCGCGCTGCGGGTCGTGCGCGGGCACGTAGAAGTCGTCGAGGTGGACGAGACCGACGGTCTCGGGATGATGCCGCGCCAGCGCCTCGGCAAGGGTGGACTTGCCGGAAGCGGTGCCGCCTGCGACCGCGAGTACGGGCACCGCGTGCCCTCCCACAACACCCGTCATACCGGGCGCTCCTCAAGATGCTCAGAAAGGTGGGGACAGAAGACCAGAAAGGGGGTGTTCGAAGCGGCCGGACATGCCGGGTGGAGGGATCGTAGGGCCGGTGGGCGGCCTACGGCAAGCGCTCTTGGCGCGCCGCGGCACGCGTCGGCGCCGGGCCGGTTCCGGCCGGTCCGCCGGGCGTCCGCACGGCCCCCGGCTCAGCGGTTCCCGCCGGTGTCCCCGCTGCCGTCGCCGTCGCCGTCCTCGTCGTCGAGACCGCGGGCGATCGCGTAGCGCACCAGCTCGACCCGGTTGTGCAGTTGGAGCTTGCCGAGGGTGTTCTGCACGTGGTTCTGCACGGTGCGGTGCGAGATGACCAGCCGCTGGGCGATCTGCTTGTAGCTCAGGCCCTTGGCGACCAGCCGCAGCACCTCCGTCTCCCGCTCGGTCAGCCGCGGCGCGGCCGGCTCGTCGGGCTGCGCCGGGGGCGGCTCGGTGGCGAGCCGGCGGTACTCCCCCAGCACCAGCCCGGCCAGCCCCGGGGTGAAGACCGGGTCGCCGGCCGAGGTGCGGCGCACCGCGTCCACCAGTTCGTCCCGCCCGGCGGACTTCAGCAGGTATCCGGTCGCACCGGACTTGACCGCCTCCAGCACGTCGGTGTGCTCGCCGCTGGCCGACAGCACCAGCACCCGCAGCGCTCCGTCGTGCGCGATGGCCTCCTTGCACACCTGCACCCCGGACGCGCCGGGCAGGTTGAGGTCGAGCACCAGCACCTGCGGGCGGGCCGCGCGGGCCCGGCGGATCGCCTCGGGCCCGTCGCCCGCGGTGGCGACCACCTCGAAGCCCGCCTCGGCGAGGTCGCGGGCGACCGCGTCCCGCCACATCGGGTGGTCGTCGACGACCATCACCGTCACGGGCCGGTCCGGTCCGGTGTGCTCGGCGGTGCCGAGGGTCATGGTGTGCTTCCTCCCCCTCCGGTCCGGCCGGTGTCTGCGGCGCCGGCCGGTTCGTTGCGTACGCCCGAGGCTACCGGGCCGCCGGGCGCGGCTGCCGTCCGCCGCGGTGCCTTCGGCAGGCGCAGCTCCACCTCCGTGCCCTGGCCGGGTACGGAGACGAGTTCGGCGCCGCCGCCCAGGTCGCGCAGCCGGCCGCGGATGGACTGGGCCACGCCCAGCCGGCCCTCGCGCGCCGCCGCGGCGAGCCGCCCCTCCGGGATGCCGGGGCCGTCGTCCCGCACGGTCACCAGCACCGCGTCCGGCTCGTCCTCCAGCAGTATCCAGGCGTGCGCCTGCTCGCCCGCGTGGCGGCGCACGTTGTCCAGGGCCGCGCCGACCGCCGCCGCCAACTCGGCCGCGGCGCCCGGGTCCAGCGGCACCGGGGTGCCCGGCGCGGAGACGGTGACCCGGCCGGAGGCGTACCGGGACAGCAGCGGGCGCAGGTCGGCGGGGCCGTCCGGCGCGGGCGTACCGCCGGCTGGCGGGGCCGGCTCGGGGGCCGGGGCGCCCGAGATCAGCGAGCGCAGCGCCACCTCCTGCTCGCCGGCCAGCCGGCCGAGTTCCGCGGCCTCGCCGCCCGCCTGGTCGCCGCGGCGCTGCACCATCGCCAGCACCTGGAGGACGTTGTCGTGGATGTCGCGGGCCAGCCGCTCGCGTTCGCGGGTGGCCGCCTCGATCTGGAGCGCGCGGGCGAGGGTGCGCTCGCTCGCCCGGGCGACCTCCACGACGTAGCCGATGGCGATCGCCGCGATCCACACCAGGACCAGGTTGTGCAAGGTCTCGGGGCTGGCCGTGCCGCGCTCGACGAGGTCGGCGACCGCGACCACGGAAGCGGCCGGCGCGGCCCACCGCCAGCCGCCCTTCACCGCCCAGGCCAGCACCGAGCCGGCCGTCCAGATCGACGGCAGCGTGAAGGAGCCGGACGCTATCCGCTCGGGGACGTCGACCACGGAGGTGAGCAGCACCCCGCTGACGGCGACGACCAGATCGGCGACCAGGAACGGCGGGGTGCACCGCTCCGCGTTCCGCAGCCGGCCCAGCGTCGCGAACGTCCACACCACCAGGGCGCCCATGTACACGCCGCCCGGCAGCGGGTGGCGCAGCGACGGGTACGCGTGGACGTACAGCGCCACGGCGTATCCGCAGGTCAGTACGCGGTAGGCGGCCAGCGCACGCCACAGCGGCAGTTCCACCGACATCTTCACGGCCACGGATTCCCTTCCCCCGGTCCGCCAAGTCTGCACGGTCTCGCGGGGTGCCCGGGCGGCTACGCGGTGGGCGGGTCGGTGTGCTCCCTGTCGGTGGGTGCCGTGTCGGTGTGCTCCGCGTCGGTGGGTGCCGCGTCGCTCTTCGCGGCGGCCGCCTTCGCCGCCTCGGCGATCTGCCGCTTGGCGGCGGTCGCGTAGATGTCGACGTACTCCTGGCCGGACAGCTTCATGATCTCGTACATCACCTCGTCGGTGACCGAGCGGAGGATGAACCGGTCCTGCTCCATGCCCTGGTAGCGGGAGAAGTCGAGCGGGCGGCCGATCCTGATGCCGGGCCGGATGGACAGCTTCGGCACGACCTGCCCCACCGGCTGGACCTTCTCGGTGTCGATCATGGCCACCGGGATGACGGGTGCGCCGCTGGCGAGGGCGACCCGGGCCAGGCCGCCGGGCTTGCCGCGGTACAGGCGGCCGTCGGGCGAGCGGGTGCCCTCGGGGTAGATCCCGAACAGCTCGCCGCGCGCCAGTACCGCCAGGCCGCTGTTGATCGCCGCCTCGCCGGCGCCGCGCGCGCCCGAGCGGTCCACCGGGAGCTGCCCGACGCCCTTGAAGAACGCGGCCGTCAGCTTGCCCTTCACGCCGGGGGTGGTGAAGTACTCCGCCTTCGCGATGAACGTGACCTGCCGGTCGAGCATCGAGGGCAGGAAGAAGGAGTCCGAGAAGGACAGGTGGTTGCTGGCGAGGATCGCCGGACCCTCCGCCGGGATGTTCTCCAGCCCTTCCACCCAGGGTCGGAAGACCGCCTTGATCGGCTTGCCGAGAACGATCTTCATCGCACCGTAGAACAACAGGGCCTCCTGTAGCCGTCGCGACGACCTTAACCCGCGCACGGCCCGGTAGGGCTTACCGGTGGGGATCGGGTCCGCGTACGCTGAACGTCCGACTCCCGTGTACCCGGGTACGCGTCGTTGAACAGGAGATGCACGATGCCGCTCATGCCCGGAGCCGAACCGTACCGCCACGAAGGCGGCGAGACCGGCGTCCTGATCTGTCACGGCTTCACCGGCACCCCGCAGTCCATGCGGCCGTGGGCCGAGTACCTGGCCGCGCGCGGGCTGACCGTGTCGCTGCCGCTGCTGCCCGGGCACGGCACCCGCTGGCAGGACATGCAGGTCACCGGCTGGCCGGACTGGTACGCCGAGGTGGACCGCGAGCTGCGCTCGCTGCTCGCCTCGTGCTCCCGGGTCTTCGTGTGCGGCCTGTCCATGGGCAGCACCCTGAGCCTGCGGCTGGCCGAGAAGCACGGCACCGCGATCAGCGGCCTGGTGCTGGTCAACCCGTCGGTGAAGGCCGACGGGCTCCAGATCAGGATCGGCTCGGCGCTGCGGCACCTCGTGCCGTCCGCGCCGGGCATCGTCAGCGACATCGCCCGCGAGGGCGCCACCGAACTGGGCTACCCCCGGGTGCCGTTGCGCGCGCTGCGCTCCCTGAACGAGTTCTGGCCGGTGGTGCGTTCGGCGCTGCCCCAGGTCACCCAGCCGGTGCTGCTGCTGCACAGCCGGCAGGACCACGTGGTGCACCCGTCCAACACCGAGCTGGTGCTGGCGAAGATCTCCTCCACCGACGTCACCGAGCGGGTCCTGGAGCGCAGTTACCACGTCGCCACCCTCGACCACGACGCCGAGCAGATCTTCGAGGAGTCGTACGCGTTCATCCGCCGGCTGTCCGCTCCGGCCGCGGCCGAGGAGGTCACCGCAGGTGGCTGACGCCGATCGCGAGGACGAGGGCGCGGCGCCGCTCGACGAGGAGGCCGTGTGGGCGGCCCTGGTGGCCGGTTACGACGAGGAGCCCGCACCCGGCGCCCGGTCCTGGCCCGAGGCCGAGAACGTGCCGCCGGAGCAGCCGAAGCCGGCCCCGCCCGCGGACCCCGGGCCCGCCGTCCCCCCGCCGCCGACCCGCAGCGTCGTGATCCATCCGGTGATCTCCGGCCCGCGGGACTACGTGGCGGACGACGACGATGACGAGGACGCGCACTACGTCCCGCCGGAGCCGCCGCCGCTGCCCGAGGCCGACGTGACCACCAAGTTCGCGTGGATCGCGGTGGTGGGCGGCCCGCTGCTGCTGTTCGCCTTCGTGCTGCTCCAGCTCGACCTGGCCTGGTGGGTGGTCCTGGTCGGGGTCGGCGGGTTCGTCGGCGGGTTCGCGACGCTCGTGGCGCGGATGCGCACCGGCGACGAGGACGACGACCGCCCGGACGGCGGCGCGGTCGTCTGACCGCCCGGCCGTACGGGCGCCGCGGCCGTACGGCCCTACGCCGGGACGCGCAGGGCCGCGAGCACCGGGAGGTGGTCGGTGGCCGAGGCGAGGTCGGTGCGCTTGACGCCCGGCACGTTCAACGGGACGCCCGCGCCCAGGACTTCGATGCCGGTCGAGGCGAAGATCCCGTCGATCCGGCGGCGCGCGCCGCTCGACGGGGAGGTGGCCTCGCCGCCCCACGGCTCGGCGGCCCAGGCGTCCTGGAGCTTCCCGGCGACCCGGTCGAAGGCGCGCCCGCCCGGGCCGTCGTTGAGGTCGCCGCCGGCCACCTGGTGCTCCTCGCCGAGGGCGTCGAGGTGGCGCAGCAGCAGGGCGGCCTGCTCCAGCCGCTCCTCGGCGCGCAGGCTGAGGTGCGCGCTGAGCACGGACAGCCGGGCCCCGCCGAACCCCAGGACCGCGGTGGCGAAGCCGCGCTGGTGCAGCCCCGGGGTGCGCGGCAGCAGGATGTCCTCGGTGCGGATCACCCGCGCCCGCAGGGACGCGAGGATCATCGGCCCGGCCGCCGGGGCGCCGCCGGTCACGTAGAACAGGCCGGTCGACTCGGCGAGGCGGGCCGCGGCCTTGCGCCACCGGAAGAACCGCGGGGCCTCCTGGACGAGGAGGAGGTCGGGGGCGCAGGCGCGGATCACCCGGGCCAGCGCCTCCGTGTCGTCCCGCAGCGAGCGGACGTTGTAGCTCAGGACGCGGATGACCGCCGAGCCCCCAGGCTCCGTCGCGGAACTCGGCAGATCTTCCACTCGCGCTGCGCCTTCGTCGTGGTGTGCGGGTCGTGCGGGATCGTACCGGTGGCGGGGGCTGCCTCCGGCGGGGCGGATCAGCCCTGGCGGGCCAGGTCCGCGGCGCCCACCAGGCCGGCCTTGCCGCCGAGTTGGGCGGCGAGCACCTGGGCGTGCGGCCGCCACTCGCCGCCGATCAGCCAGCGCCGGAACGACTTGCGGATCGGGTCGAGGACGAGTTCGCCCTCGTCCGAGACGCCGCCGCCGACGATGAACGCCGAGGGGTCGAAGAGCGAGGCGAGGTCGGCCAGGCCCGCGCCGGCCCAGCGGGCCAGCTCCCGGAAGGAGTCGATCGCGACCGGGTCGCCCTGCCGGGCGGCGGCGCTGATGTGCCGGCCCTCGATGCCCTCCGGGGTGCCGTCGCCGAGTGCCAGCAGCACCTGGGCGTTCTCCGGGGTGGCGTTGGCGCGCTGCTTGGCGTAGCGGACCAGGGCGCGGCCGGAGGCGTACTGCTCCCAGCAGCCCTGGCTGCCGCAGCCGCAGAGCAGGCCGTCGGGCACCACCCGGACGTGGCCGAACTCCGCGGCGACGCCGAAGCGGCCGCGGCGCAGCTTGTTGCCGATGATGATGCCGCCGCCGAGACCGGTGCCGAGCGTGATGCAGATCACATCGGAGTGGCCCTGTCCGGCGCCGAAGCGGTACTCGCCCCACGCCGCCGCGTTGGCGTCGTTCTCCACCACGACGGGCAGGCCGACGCGCTGCTCGACCTTGTCCTTGAGCGCTTCGTGCCGCCAGTTGATGTTGGGCGCGAACAGTACGGTGGCGCGCTTGTCGTCGACGTAGCCGGCGGCGCCGATGCCGACGGCCTCGATCTGGTGACCGGTGCTGACCTGGCGTACCGCCGCCACGATCGCGTCGATGACGCCTTCGGGAGACGACGGAGTCGGCACCTTGACGGTCTCGAGAATCGCGCCTTCCTCGTCGACCACTCCGGCCGCGATCTTGGTGCCGCCGATGTCGACGCCGATGGTGAGTCCCATGTGTCCCTCAGTTTTCGGTCGATCCCCGCTAAGAGAACCGTACCGGAGAGGGGGTCAGTCGAGGTCGATGTGTTCAGCCGTTGAACGCGAGGAGGGCCCACCTGAGGTCCAGCGGGCCTCCGCGCCGGCCACCGCGGACCGGTAGGCCGCCAGGAGTTCGGCTCCGGCGGTGCTCAGGTGATCGAACACGTCCGGGTTGCGTTCCTTGATGGGTTCGACAACAGAACGCACTTGGGACAGGACGCCCTGGGCCGCGATCTGCACCGCGGGGCTGCGCAGGGTCGCCAGTTTCTCCGTGACGACCTCGCCCACGGCCTCCGCCAGCCGCCGCAACTCGTCGGCGGCGGACCCCGGCACCTCGCCCGCCTGCGCCTTGCGGCGCGCCTTCTCCGCCGCGATGTCTTCCGCGCTTGCCGTCGCCCACGCATCCGCTTCGCTCATGCTTCGACGGTACCCGAAGGAGGTCGGGTTGCCCCGGGTGCGGGACCCTCCGGGGTGCCCCGGTCCGCCGGTTCCGGGACCACCCGCCGGGGGGAGGGCGCCGCGCTACGCGGCGTAGAGGGACTCGATGTCCGCGGCGAAGTCGGCGGCGACCACGTTGCGCTTGAGTTTGAGGGAGGGGGTGAGGTGGCCGGACTGCTCGGTGAACTGGACCGGCAGGACGCGGAACTTGCGGACGGACTCGGCGCGGGAGACCGCGGTGTTGCCGCTGTCGACGGCGTGCTGGAGGGCGGCGAGCAGGTCGGGGTCGTCGAGCAGTTCCGCGGGGGTGCGGCCGGTCTTGCCGTGCTGCTCGGCCCAGCGCGGGAGGAATTCCTCGTCGAGGGTGATGAGCGCGGCGACGAAGGGCCGCTGGTCGCCGACGACCATGCACTCGGCGACGAGCGCGTCCGCGCGGATGCGGTCCTCGATGACCGCGGGCGCGACGTTCTTGCCGCCGGCGGTCACGATGATCTCCTTCTTGCGCCCGGTGATCGTGAGGTACCCGTCGTTGTCGAGGGCGCCGAGGTCCCCGGTGTGGAACCAGCCGTCGGAGACCGCCTCCGCGGTGGCCGCGTCGTTGTTCCAGTAGCCGGTGAAGAGGTGCTCGCCGTAGAGCAGCACCTCGCCGTCGTCGGCGATCCGCACCGTGGAGCCGGGCAGCGGCTGCCCGACCGTACCGATCTTCGTACGGTCCCACGGGTTGAACGCGGTGGCCGCGCACGACTCGGTGAGCCCGTAGCCCTCCAGGACGGTGAAGCCGAGGCCGCGGTAGAAGTGGCCGAGCCGCTCGCCCAGCGGGGCGCCGCCGGAGATCGCGTGAGTCGCGCGGCCGCCGAGCACCGCGCGCAGCTTGCCGTAGACGAGCCGGTCGAAGACGCGGTGGGTCAGCCGCAGCTTGAACGAGGGCCCGCCGGGGGTGTCCAGCGCCTTGCTGTAGGCGACCGCGACATCGGCCGCGCGGTCGAAGATCCGGCCCTTGCCGCTCGCCTGCGCGGTGGCCCGGGCGGTGTTGTAGACCTTCTCGAAGACCCGCGGCACCCCGAGGACGAGGGTCGGCCGGAACCCCTGGAGGTCGTCGGTGAGGTGCTTGACGTCGGAGACGTGCCCGAGCCGGATCGGCGCCATCACGCTGCACACCTCCACCAGCCGGCCCAGCACGTGCGCCAGCGGCAGGAAGAGCAGCACCGAGGAGTGCCCGGTGCGGAAGAGCGGGCCCAGCCGTTCCACCACGTTGCCGCACTCCGCGAAGAAGCTGCGGTGGCTGAGCACGCAGCCCTTGGGGCGGCCGGTGGTGCCGGAGGTGTAGACGATGGTGGCCGGGGCGTCGGCGCCCGCGGCCGTGGAGCGCTCGTCGACCACCGCCTCGGCGACGTCGCTGCCGGCCTCGACCAGCGTGCGCACCCCGCCGCCGTCGATCCGCCACACGTGCTTGAGCTGCGGCAGCCCCTCCCGTACGGACTCCACCGCCGCCTCGTGCGCCGCGGTCTCCACCACCACCGCGACCGCGCCGGAGTCGGCGAGAATCCACTCCACCTGCGACGCGGACGACGTCTCGTACACCGGTACGGTCACCGCGCCCGCGGTCCAGATCGCGAAGTCCAGCAGCGTCCACTCGTAGCGGGTCCTGGACATCACCGCGACGCGGTCGCCGGGCTCCACCCCCGAGGCGATCAGGCCCTTGGCCGCCTCGCGCACCTCGGTGAGGAAGCGGGCCGCGGTGATGTCCTGCCAGCGCCCCTCGGCGTCCTTGCGGCCGATCACGGGCGTGTCCGGATGCTGCGTCGCGTTGCGCCGGACCAGGTCGGTCAGGTTGCCGTCCGCGGGGAATTCGTACAGGGCCGGAAGGCTGAACTCACGCAAGGCTGCTGCTCCTCATCGGTGCCGCGTCGCACCCGGAGGGAAGGTCTGGACTGCCGACACGTTACCCATCGGTAAAGCGTCGGGGTAGGGGGACGCGGGGGACGCCGGCCGGATGTTCCCAGCGTCACACACCGAGCATAGGGTTGCGGCATGCGGGTTCACGTGGTCAGTGACGTACACGGCGCGAGCGAGGCGCTGGCGCGGGCCGGGGACGGCGCCGACGCGCTGGTCTGCCTCGGCGACCTGGTGCTCTTCCTCGACTACGCCGACCACTCCCGCGGCATCTTCCCCGACCTGTTCGCTACGGCCAACGCCGACCGCATGGTGGAGCTGCGCACCGCCCGCCGCTTCGCCGAGGCCCGCGACCTCGACCGCGAGCTGTGGGCGGACCTGGACCGGCCCGCGCTGATCGAGCAGGCCGTCCGCAAGCAGTACGCCGAGCTGTTCGCCGCCTTCCCCACCCCCACCTACGCCACCTACGGCAACGTGGACGTGCCCGGCCTGTGGGCGCAGTACGCCCGGCCCGGCACCACCGTGCTGGACGGCGCCACCACCGAGATCGGCGGCCGCGTCTTCGGCTTCGTCGGCGGCGGCCTGCCCACCCCGATGCGCACCCCCTACGAGGTCGACGAGGACGCGTACGCCGCGAAGGTCGCCGCGCTCGGCCCGGTGGACGTGCTGTGCTCGCACATCCCGCCGGCCGTCCCCGAGCTGTGCTACGACACCGCCGCCCGGCGGTTCGAGCGCGGCAGCCAGGCGCTGCTCGACGCGGTGCGGACGCTCCAGCCGAAGTACGCGCTGTTCGGCCACGTGCACCAGCCGCTGGTGCGCCGCACCCGGATCGGCCGCACCGAGTGCGTCAACGTCGGCCACTTCAACCACACCCGCGCCCCGTGGGTGCTCCAGTGGTGAGCTGGGGCCCGGGAGGGCGCGATAGCCTTCCACCCGTCGGGCAGTACGCACGCGAGCGGCACGCTCAGCAGCACTCTCACCAGATGCACCAGTAGTCCGGAGGGCCACGGCGATGGCGGAACACACGAGGTCGAGCATCACCATCGAGGCGGCGCCGGCCGCGGTCATGGGAGTCATCGCCGACTTCGACCGCTATCCGGAGTGGACCGGCGAGGTCAAGCAGGCGGAGGTGCTCGCCACCGACGACGCCGGGCGCGCCGCCCAGGTGCGGCTGGTGCTCGACGCGGGCGCGATCAAGGACGACCACACCCTGGCGTACGAGTGGATCGGCGCGGACGAGGTGCGCTGGTCGCTGGTGAAGTCCCAGATGCTGCGCACCCTCGACGGCTCCTACGCGCTGGCGCCGCTGGACGGCGGCAGCCGGACCGAGGTCACCTACCAGCTGACGGTCGACGTGAAGATCCCGATGCTCGGGATGATCAAGCGGAAGGCCGAGAAGGTCATCATCGACCGCGCGCTGGCCGGGCTGAAGCAGCGGGTGGAGTCCGGCGACGCGGCCGCCGAGCCCGGCAAGCCGGTCGGCGCGTGACCGAGGTCCGCACGCTGCTGGTCACCGGCGCCGCCGGGGCCGGCCGCACCACCGTGGCCACCGCCGTCGCGAGCGCGGCGGCCGCCGCGGGCCGCCGCACCCTGCTGCTCACCGCCGACCGGCTGGCCGCGGTGGCGGCGGTGCCGGGGCTGACCGTCGGCCGTGTCGACCCGGCCGCCGCCTTCCGGGAGGGCGCGCTCGACACGCAGAGCCGGGTGGGCGCGCTGCTGACGCTGCTGGGGGCGGCGCCGCTGGACCCGGAGGAGCTGACCGAACTGCCGGGCGCCGACCCGCTCGCGCTGCTGCGGGCGCTGCGGTACGCCCGGGTGCTGCCCGGTGAGGACGACGCGGGCGCGGGTGGGCCGGACACGGGCGAGCCGGACTTGGATGGCGTCGAACCGGCACCCTGGGACCTGGTCGTCGTGGACCTGCCCGCGGTGCGCGACGCGCTGCGGATGCTCGCGCTGCCGGAGCAACTGCGCCGCTACCTGTGGCGGTTGCTGCCCGCCGACCGCCAGGCCGCCCGGGCGCTGCGCCCGGTGCTCGCCCAGCTCGCGGGTGTCCCGATGCCCGCGGAGTGGGCGTACGACGCCGCCGCCCGCGCCGACCGCCAACTCGCGGCCGTGCAGAGGGTGATCGAGGACCCGGCCACCGCGGTCGCCGTCGTCGTCGAACCCGGCGCCCGCGCGCAGGAGGTGCTGCGCACCGCGCGTACCGGGCTGGCGCTGTTCGGGCACCGGCTCGCCGCGGTCGTCGCCAACCGGCTGCTGCCGACCGGCTCGGCCGACGCGTTCCTGGCGGGGCTGTCCGGGCAGCAGCAGGCCGAACTCAAGGCGCTGGGCGAGGCGTGTGCCGCCGACGGGGTGCCGCTGGTCGAACTGCCGCACCTCGGGCGGGTGCCGGGCTCCCCCGCCGACCTCGCGGAGCTCTCCGCGGTGCCCCTGTCCGGCGGGCCCGCACGGCCCGCCGAGCCCTGGGAGGTGCGGGACCTCCTCGGCAGCGAGGGGCACTTCCTGTGGGTGCTGCCCCTGCCGGGGGCGCAGCGCGACGGGCTCGACCTCGTCCGGCGCGGGGACGAACTCGTCGTGGACGCCGGCGGGTTCCGCCGGATTCTCCCGCTCCCCTCCGCGCTGCGCCGCTGCACCGTCCAGGGCGCCGCCCTCCGCGACGGCGCCCTCCACGTCCGCTTCACCCCCGACCCCGCGGTCTGGCCCCACTGACCCTTTCCGGGGCGCCCTTGCCGGGCTGCGGAGGATCGCCCTCGGCGCGCGCCGGGCCGTCCTCAGGAGGTGCCGGCCGCCGACCCGGGGCTCAGCCCCTCGATCGCGAGGCGCAGCAGGCGCGCGGCCTGCGCGGCCGGGTCGCGGTGGTGTTCGGTGGCCAGCGCGATGCCGACCGCGAGGGTGACCACGTCGTGCGGGGTGACATCCGGCCGGACCACCGCGTCGCGGGCCGCAGGCCCTAGCAGCAGCGCGGCCGCCGCTTCGAGGTCGCCGCCGCAGGAGTGCCCGTCGGGCGCGTCGGCGGGCACATCCGTGGGCGGCTCGTAGGTGAGCGCGTCGGCGAGTCCGCGGGCGGAGACGGCGTAGTCCACCAGCGCGCGGACCCACTCCAGGAGCGCGGCACGGCTGTCGCCGGCTCCGGCCAGCCGGCCGGCGCGCTCGCACAGGTGGCCGACGCGTTCCCGGAACACGGCCGCCAGCAGCGCCTGGCGGGTCGGGAAGTGGCGGCGCACGGTGGCGGAGCCGACGCCCGCGGTGCGTGCGATCTGCTCCAGCGAGGCGTCCGCCCCCCGAGCGGCGACCTCGGCCTCGGCGACGGCGAGGATGCGCTGGTAGTTGCGCCGCGCGTCCGCGCGCTGACCGGTCATGACGTCCTCACTTGATAAACGGCGGGGCCCGCCATATCTTAGCCGACACGGAAACGGCGGGCCCCGCCGTTTTGCTGTCCGGCCCTGTGAGGAGCAAGAACCATGACCGCAGACGACCTGCCCGTACTGGTCACCGGTGCCACCGGCCACCAAGGCGGCCACACCGCCCGCGCCCTGCTGGCCGCCGGCACGCCGGTCCGCGCGCTCGTCCGCGACCCGGGCACCGACGCCGCCCGGGCCGTCCGCGCGCTGGGGGCGGAGCTGGTGACGGCCGACCTGTCCGTCCGGTCCTCGCTGGACGCCGCCGTCGACGGGGTCCGGGCGGTCTTCTCCGTGCAGATGCCGCCGATGACCGAGACCAGCGTCGACTTCGCCGCGGAGCTGGCGCAGGCCGGCCACCTCATCGACGCGGCACGCGCCGCGGGCGTAGGGCAGTTCGTGCAGTCCTCGACCAGCGGGGTCGGCGAGCACACCCGCGCGCCCGGCTGGGCGGAGGGCCGCTGGGCCGCGATGGCGGGCTACTTCGAGACCAAGCAGGAGATCCTGGAGCGGGTGCGGGGCGCCGGCTTCGCGCGGTGGACGGTGGTCAAGCCGGCGTTCTTCATGGAGAACCTGCCCAAGCTGGCGCCCCGCGGCCTGGCCGGCGGCCTGTTGACGGTGCTGCGGCCCGAGACCGAGGTGCCGCTCGTGGCGGGCGCGGACATCGCGGCGGCCGTCGCCCACGCCATCGCCGACCCCGACCGGTTCCACCAGGTCGAGTTGGAACTCGCCGGCGACCGGCTCACCATGACGCAGATCGCGCGCACGCTGTCCGCCGTGTCGGGGGTGCCGGTCACCGCGCCGACGATGACCGTGGCGGAGGCCCTCGCGGCGGGCATGCCGTCCTGGGGCGCCGGACACATCTGGACCGACGAGGTGGGCCAGCCGGCCCGCCCGGAGTTCGCGCGGGCGCTGGGCATCCCCCTGACCACCTTCGCCGAGTGGGCCCGCACCCATGTCCTCCAGTTCACCCGGGTCGAGGACGCTGCGGGCCACGCCGGCTAGGCAGCACGCGCCACCACGCCACCCGGCGGCCGGGC
The DNA here is from genome assembly GCF_057708125.1 of Actinacidiphila sp. bgisy145. NCBI lineage: Bacteria > Bacillati > Actinomycetota > Actinomycetes > Kitasatosporales > Streptomycetaceae > Actinacidiphila > Actinacidiphila sp. bgisy145. The sequence continues at coordinate 15,187 of NZ_JBYIRL010000005.1, read as the reverse complement.
CGGGAGGCCGGGCCGCCGGGTGGCGTGGTGGTACGGGGTTTTCACCGCTGGGAACCGTCGCCGGCGGGCAGTTCCGTGATGTAGCGCCAGGTTCCCTTGTCGACGCCGGTAGCGGCGGGGTATCCGGTGAGCTGGTCCACGATGAGCCAGTCGCGGGCTCGCTGGGCGCCGGCGATGTCGGCGAGCACCAGCACGTCGTTCCCGTCGTGGATGTTGCGGAAGACCCTCGAGTTGGTCACGCCGCCGGAGACGCGGCTGGTCTCCATGTACTGGAAGAGTCCGTGCCAGGTGCCGTAGTCGGAGAGCTGGAAGCGGACCAGGACGTTCATCGGGCCCTCGGTGGCGAGGGCGATGTCGGCGTCGACGCCGAGGTAGAAGGCGGGGGCGCCGACCTGTCCCTGCTCCGGGACGGTCGTCTTCCAACCGCCGTGGGCCCACTGCCGGGCCTCCTCCGCGCCGGCGGCGTCGACCAGGACCAGCAGGCTGTCGTCGTCGATGTTGCGGAACAGGGTGGTACCGGAGATTCCCGCCGGGGCACCGTCCTGCGGGGCGGCGTCGAAGCGGGCCCGCCAGGCGGTGTAGTCGGGGACGGTGATGTGGGCGACGAGGTTCTCACGGGCCTGCGGGACGTTCAGCATCGCCTGCACCGCCCGCTCGGCCTGCTAGGCGTTCGGCTTGGGCGCGTCGGTCGCGGGGGCGTCGGTGTTCGTGTCGGTGGTCATGTCGGTTTGCTCTTCTCTGTTTTCGTAACTGCTGTGCGTGGTCCGGGAGGGCACGTGGTGTGTGCCCTGTGGTGGGTGGGGTGGGCGTCTCGCGACGTGGGGGCGGGTGGTCAGGAGACGGTGCCGACGGGGCCGCCGTCGGGGTCGGGGATGAAGCGGGGGCGGCGGGCGGGGTTGAGCCGGACCGCTTCGTCGAAGGTGTCGCGCTCCCAGTCCTTGGCCCAGCGTGCGTCGCGGTCGGACAGTTCGCCGGTGGCCAGGCCGGCGGTCAGGCGCAGGCCGTACGGGGTGTCGTCGTGCGCGGGGAGGATGAGGAGGTCCGGGATGGCGCGGCGCAGCCACTGGATGCGGCGGATCGAGTCGACGTAGTGGTCTTCGCTGCCGAGTTGGATGGCGCGCAGGTCCTCGACGGCGAGGTGGCGGATCGTGTACATGGCGTCGCCGGTGAGCAGGTAGCGGTGGTCGACGAGGACGCTGGTGCTGCCGGGGCTGTGTCCGGGGGTGGGCAGGGCGATGACGCTGCCGTCGTCGAACAGGTCGGCCGAGGTGTCGAAGCCGCCGAGGGCGGGGCCGGTGAACTGGATGGGCCGCCAGTCGGTGATCGCCTTGATGGAAGGGGGAAAGGCCAGGGGTATCAGGCCGAGTGCCTTCTCCTCGCGTGCGGCGTACTCGTTCGCGCCCAGGTATACGGGTGCGTGGGCGAGGAGGTTGAGGCCGCCGACGTGGTCTTCGTGGAAGTGGGTGATGATCACGGCGCTGATGTCCCGCGGTGTGTGGCCGAGGCGGGCGAGTTGCGCGGTGAGGGTCTGGTCGGCGGGGAGGTCGTACTCGTCGTCGTCCATGACGTGTTCCATGATCGAGCCGCGGTAGTACTCGATGTGTTCGGTCTGCTCGGGGCTGATGCCGGTGTCGACGAGTATCGGGCCGATGCCGGGGTGTTCCAGCAGGTAGGCGTGGATCGGTACCCAGATGAAGTGGTCCTTGTCGGTGACGAATTCGTCGAGGTCGGCGCCGGCCAGGCCGCCGTGGAACTGCCCGAACGGGACTTTGGTGCGGCCGATGCGCAGGGGGTGGATCTTCATGGCATGCCTTCCGCTCTTCGTTGGAACGAGTCCGTTCCGTCGCAACGAAAGTAACACCGCCGACGGATGGAACGCAACCGTTCCGTCGCGATACCGTGGGGGCATGACCACCAGACGCACACCCCCGCCTCGCACCACCTCGCCCCCGACTCCCGAGCGCGGTCCGCGTACGCGCGACGTACCCGGGGACCCGCCGGCCGGGGGCGGGCCGAAAGACCGCAGACCTGCGGGAGCGGCGGTGTTCCAGGAGGCGGTGACCACCGCTATCACCGGCGCGATGTTCGACCAGCTGGCCGAGACGGGCTACGCGCGGATGTCGATGGACGCCGTGGCGCGCCGGGCCGGCGTGGGCAAGGCGGCGGTCTACCGCCGCTGGCCGTCCAAGCAGGCCATGCTGGTCGACGTGGTGGGGGCGGTCATGCGGGACAACCTGCCGCGGGTGCCGGACACCGGGTCGCTGGCCGGCGACGTCCACGCGTTCCTCGACGTGATCGTCGCGCAGACCGCCGACCCCCGCGTCCGCCGGATCGTCCTTGACCTCCTGGTCGAGACCACCCGCGCCACCGAGCTCGCCACCGCCCTGCACGCCGTCGTCACCCAGCCGCGCCGCACCGCCGTCGCCGAAGTCCTCACCCGCGCGGTCGACCGGGGCGAACTCTCCGCGGACCTCGACCGCGAACTCGGCCTCGACCTGCTCATCTCACCCTTGCTCACACGCCTGTTCGCGACCGCCGACCGCATCGACGAGGACTACCTCCCCCACCTGACCACCGCGATCGTCAGCGCCCTCACCGCCCTGTGACCGCCGGCGCCACCGCACCGGGGGCGCCGGGTGGGAATGCGCCGGGGCGGCGCCGTCGGGCGCCGCCCCGGCGGAAGGTGCTTTCCCCGGCGGGCGCGACGGCGAGGGCACCGTGGACGAGTTCGCCCACGGCCACGGCATGCGCGGTCGAGCTAGAGGAGGGACTGGAGGCGGGACGCCAGGAGGTCCCAGGTCCAGGTGTCGTGGACCCAGGCGCGGCCCCGGGCACCCATGGCGCCGCGCAGTTCGGGGTCGCGCAGGAGCGCGAGGATGCGGGAGGCGGCCTGCTCGGGGGAACCCCCGGGCACGACGTACCCGGTCTCGCCGTCGAGGACGGCGTCGGGCGCGCCCCCGGAGTCGCCGGCGACGACCGGCAGGCCCATCGCGGACGCCTCCAGGTAGACGATGCCGAGCCCTTCGACGTCGAGCCCGCCCCGCCGGGTCCGGCACGGCATCGCGAAGACGTCGCCGGCCCCGAAGTGCGCGGGGAGTTCGGCCCAGGGCACGCTGCCGGTGAAGCGGACGGCCGCGGCGACCCCGGTCCGGGCCGCGAGCTTCTCCAGGTCGCCGCGGTAGGGCCCGCCGCCGACGAGGAGGAGGACCGCGTCGGGCACCTCCCGCAGGATGCGGGGCATCGCCAGGATCAGCGTGTCCTGCCCCTTGCGGGGCACCAGCCGGGACACGCAGACGACGACCGGCCGGTCCGCGAGCCCGAGCCGGGCCCGCAGCACCGGGCCGTCGGGACTGGGGTGGAAGACCTTCTCGTCGACGCCGGGCGGCAGTTGGACCATCCGCGCGGCCGCCTCGGGGGTGAGCGCGGCCGCGATCCGGGACCGCGAGTACTCCCCGAGGTAGGTCAGCGTGTCGGTGCCCTCGCCGATCCGGCGCAGCAGTCGGCGGCTGGCGGGCAGCTGCGCCCAGGCGGCTTCGTGGCCGTGGGTGGTGCCGACGAGCCGGCGGGCGCCGGCCCTGCGCAGGGCGGGCGCCATGAGGCCGAGCGGGGCGGCCGCCCCGAACCACACCGACGAGCAGCCGTGTTCGCGCAGGAGCTGGACCGCGCGCCGGGTGACCCGGGGGGTCGGGACCATCATCTTCGTCCGGTCCCGCACGACCGTGAAGGGCTGCTCGGCGTCGAAGCGGGCGACCTCGCGCCCGTCCCGCCAGGTGGAGGCGTACACCACGACCTGCTCGGGGTCCATCCGCAGCGCCATGCTGTGCACGAACGCCTGGATGCCGCCGGGCCGCGGCGGGAAGTCGTTGGTGACGACGAGGGTCTTTTCCATCGCTGCCGACAGTACCGCCTCACTGTGCCGGCGGGTGCGCGGCGGCCCAGGCGCGGGCGGCCGCGATGCGTTCGGCGGCCGTCGGGTGGCTGCCGAGGAGCGCGTGCGCGAGCCGGGGCGGCGCCGGGTCGGCCACGTTGGCCACGGTCAGCCGGCGCTGCATGGCGACGAAGGTCGCCGGGTCTGCGGTGGTGTCCAGGGCGTGCCGGTCGGCGCGGCGCTCGACCCGGCGGCTGAGGGCGGCGGTGAGCGGACCGCCGAGGGTGCCGCCGACCGCGGCCGCGGCCGCCAGCAGCCAGCCCGAGCGCGGGTCGGCGAAGTGCCGTACCCCGGCGGCGTGCAGCAGCGGCGCCCAGCTGACGACGGCGGCCAGCACGCACACCCCGGCCGCGGCGCCGAGCGCGCCCAGCGCGGTGCCGCGGGCCACGTCGCGGTGGACGACATGGCCGAGTTCGTGGGCGACGACGAGTTCCACCTCGCGCGGGTCGGCGGTCTCCAGCAGGGTGTCGTAGACGACGATGCGGCGGGTGCCGCCGAGCCCGGAGACGTACGCGTTGAGCGCGGTCGTCCGGCGGGAGGCGTCGGCGACGAGCACGTCCTTCACGGCGACGCCGTCCCGGGCGGCCAGCGCCAGCAGGTCGGTGCGCAGAGCGCCGGGCGCCATGGGCGTGAAGCGGTTGAAGAGCGGCTCGAAGACCAGCGGGGCGAGGAAGGACAGCAGCACCGTCAGCGCGGCCGCGCCGAGCGCCGCCCACGCCCACCACCAGCGGGTCGCACCGGCGAGCGCGTAGACCGCGAAGAGCACGCCGAGCGCGAGCGGCAGCGACACCGCCAGCCCGCGGGCCCGGTCCACCGCCCAGCCGCCCCAGCCCTGCGTGACCAGGCCGTAGCGGCGCCGGACCACCCGGCCGCGGGCGGCGAAGGGCAGCCCGGCCGCCTCCCCGAGCACCACCAGCGTCACCGCGGCGCCCGCCACCCGCACCGCCCAGCTCTCCCCGAACGCCGCGACCAGCCGGGCCCCGCCCGAGGTCAGGCCGAGCACCAGCATCAGCGCGAGCGCGACCGCGGACGAGGCCAGCGACAAGGGCAGCACCTGCCGCCGCAGCTCCCGCCCCCGGGCGACCTGCTCGGCGGTGAAGTCGGGCCCCGCGTCGGCGGGTTCGCCGTGCGCGCCGCCCGTGTCCTGTCCGCTCACCCCGGTCACCCCAGCTCCTGTTCCACGTAGGACCGCCACCGCGCGGTGAACTGCGCCGACCCGATGCCGAGCGCGGCCCGCAGGTGCGCGTCGAGCGTGCCACCTTGCGCCACCGCGCGGTAGAACGCCGTCAGCGTCTGCGGCGACCACTGGTCGGCGATCAGCCGGCAGGCCAGCCAGCCGCCCTCGTACGCCTGCGCGAGGTCCTTCGCGTCGGAGCGGAAGTCCGCGGCGGTGGGGAGCGCGGCGGGCGTACGGCCGGCCCCGACGTCGGCGGCCAGCTCCGGCGCGATCTCCCGCGCGGTGCGGCCCGAGTCGCGGTAGGCCACCCAGTCCGCGACGCCCTCCGACAGCCACAGCGGGGTGGACGCGGTCGTGGACAGCCGGGTGGCGACGTGCGTCGTCTCATGGGTGAGCACCACCTGCCGCCCGAACGCGGACAGTTCGCCGAACGCCGCCGGGTTGAGGACCACCCGGTCCGCGGGCGCCGCCGTGTTCCCGCCGCCCTCGCCGGTCGTGACCGCCGCGATGTCCCGGTAGTCCGCCGGGTCGGCCGACAACAGCGCCGCCATCTGGTCCAGCGTCGAGGGCGCCTCCACCACCACGTCTCCGGGCCAGCCCGACCCGAAGGCGTGCCGCACCTCCGGCACCGCCTGGTCCGCGTCCTCGGCGTACCCGCGCAGCCGCCGCACGTCGCCGAGCCCGAGCACCAGGCTGTGTGCCCCGCGCACCACCCGCACCGGCCCCTGGTCCCAGATCTGCACCGCCGTACGGTGCCCGCTCGCCGCCCCGTCGTCGTCCCCGGCCAGGTACCAGTGCCCCGCGCGCCGCGCCACCGTCAGGTACGCCGTCGAGACCACCGGCCGGCTGTCGTATCCCCGCAGCCGGTACTCCAGCCGCACCTCCACCGCCGTCCGCGCGCTGCCGTCCGCGCTCGGCGGCAGGGCGAACGCCCCGGTCCGCACCACCTCGTACGACCACGCCGCCAGCGGCACGTCGGCGAGGTCGGCGAACACCTTCACCTGGCGTGCCCGGAACCGGGTGGCCTTCGGGTCGATCCCCGCCAGGAACTCCGCACGGTCCCGCTGGACCACCGCGTGCGACCGCTGCGCCAGCAGCGTCCGCGCGGCCGCCGCCACCGACTCCCCCGCGCTCGGCTTCGCCGCACCCGACGTGCACCCCGCAACCAGCACCGCCCCGCAGACCCCGGCCGCGATCCCCCGCACCACCCGCGATCCGCGCACCCCGCCAGCCATTCCGCGATCGTATTACCCGCCGACCGCCGGTCCCCCGGCGCCCCGGCCGGTCCGGCGCGCCCTCAGGGCCGGGTGACCGCGGTGATCGGCATCATCCCCACCGGGTCGTAGCGCACCCGCGCACCCGGGTACGGCGCGTGGATGACCCGCCCGCCGCCGACGTACATCGCGACATGGCTGGCGTCGGAGCGGTAGATCACCAGGTCCCCGGGCCGGGCCTGGCTGAGCGGGACGTGCTGCCCCGCGTTCATCTGCTCCTGCGAGGTCCGCGGCAGCGCCACCCCCGCCTGCGCGTACGCGTACTGCATCAGCCCGGAGCAGTCGAACGAGCCGGGCCCGGTGGCGCCCCACACGTACGGCGCGCCGAGCATCCGGCGGGCCGCGGCGACCGCGAGCGCGGCCCGCCCGGAGGACGCCGGCAGGTCCAGCAGCGGCGGCAGCGCCTGGTCCCGGGAGGCGCGCACCGAGCCGTCGCCGTCGCGGTAGGCGGCCTGCGCGGACGCGGGCATCGAGTGGAGCACGGTCCGGGCGGTGGCCAGCGCCTGCTGGACGCCGGCCTTGCGGCGCTGGAGCTGCTCGGTGGTGCTCCGCAGCTCCGCGAGCTTGCCGGCCGCCTGGTCCCGCTCCTGCCGCAGCACCCGCTGCGCCTCCTGGAGTTCGGCCAGCTGAGCGGCCTGCCGGGCGCCGAGCCGGTCGATCGCGGCTGCCTGGTCGAGGTACTGGCCGGGCCGGTCGGACAGCAGCAGCGCCAGCGTCGGGTCCACCGCGCCGTCGCGGTACTGCGCGGCGGCGACCGCGCCGAGGTCGTCGCGCAGCGCGTTGACCCGCTGCTGGCCGCGCGCGGCCCGGTCCTGGAGGTCGGCCACCTCGCCGCGCAGCCGCTGGGCGGTCTCCTGGGCGGCGTCGTACTTCTGGGTGTCCTGCTCGGCCTGCTGGTAGAGGCGGTCGAGTTGGGTCGCGGCGTCCGGGGCCGCCCCGCCGGCGGGGTCGGCCGACGCGAACTGGGCGGCGCCGCCCGACAGCGCTGCCGCGGCCGCCGCCGACAGCACGGTGACCCTGGAGGTGCGAAGCCCCGGTTTCGGGGTGCGTCGATGAGAAGCCACGAACGCTGACAGTAATCGCGTCGTGGCGCACCGTTCAAAGATCGCCGGCGGCCGTCCGGTGCGTCGCGCGCGTGAACCGCAGGTCACGCGCCCGCCGCCCGCCCGCTCGGCAAGGTGTTCATCACCCGTCCGCCGTACGGGAGTCGGGCGCGTCGCGGGGCTCGCGGAGCTCCCGGGCCGAAGAAGCGAGCGGCCGACTCCGGGGTACGGAGCGGCCGCTCGGTTGCTGCGAGGTGGTGCGGTGCGTCAGATCCGCACGCCGAACTCGAAGGGCATGTCGCTCATCGCCTCGTAGCGCACGACCGCGCCCGGCTTCGGAGCGTGCAGCACCATGCCGTTGCCCGCGTAGAGCCCGACGTGGTGGAAGTCGCCGTAGAAGATGACCAGGTCGCCGACTTCGAGCTGCGAGGCGCTGTAGATCCGGGTGCCGGCGTTCGCCTGCTCCTCGGAGGTGCGGGGTATGGAGGCCCCGGCCTGGGCGTAGGCCCAGGAGGTCAGGCCCGAGCAGTCGAACTGGCTGGGCCCGGTGGCGCCGTAGTAGTACGGGTCGCCGATCCTGGTCTTGGCGGCGTCGAACGCGGCCTGCGCGAGGGCGCTGGCGGCCTTGGCGTTGCCGAGGTCCACCCGGGAGCTGGCCCGGCTGGCGGCGGCCGCGTCCTGGGCCGCGATCTGCGCGCGCTGGGCGGCGGTCAGGCTGTTGAGGACCGTCTGCGCCTTGGCGAGCTTGGTCTGCGCGTCCTTCTTGTTCTTCGCCAGGTCCGCGCGGGTGCTCTGCACCTCCGCGAGCTTCGCGGCGGCCTGGGCCCGCTCCTGGTCCAGTGTCTGCTTCGCGCTCTCCAACTGCTGGAGCGCGCCGGCCTGGAGCGAGGTGATCTGATCGAGCGAGCTCGCCTGGTCCAGGTAGTCGTCCGGGTTGGAGGACAGGAACAGCTGGAGCGAGGGGTCGATGCCCCCGCTGCGGTACTGCGAGGCCGCGATCGCGCCGATGTTGTCCCGCAGCTTGTTCAGCTTCTCCTGCTGGCGGGCGACCTGGTCCTGGAGGTTGGACGCGTCCTTCTGCAGCGACGTCAGCTTCTCGTTGGCCGCGTCGTACTTCTGCGTGGCCTGCTCGGCCTGGTCGTACAGCGCGTCGACCTTGGACTTGGCGTCCTTGACGGACTCCTTGGCGGGCGCTGCGTTGGCGGCCTGCGAGGACAGCGCGACCGCTGCCGCCGCGGTGGCGGTCAGTACGGTGACGCGCATGCGGCTTGCCGGCTTGGGACGACGGTGGGACGCCACGAAGGCGGTCTCCTTCTTCCTTCAGCCGCCTACCGGTTCACTGGCGGGCGGCCTCCGAGCGTCACCCGGGTTGGATGATCGACTGCGCGGAGGTACGAGCCCCGACCCTAGTGACCGGACTGTGATCGGTTCAAATCCTTGTAGGCAAAATCTCGACCGCATCGCATATTCTTTACGCACCTTGCACATGGGGTGAGGGTCACCGAACGCAGCGTTGACGGTCGTGCGCAAGTGAACACCGGCCACCGCCCGCCGGCCCGGCCCGCGCACCGCGCCACCGCCGAACGGCCGGAAAACGACGGTGAGTTGGCGCCGTCAGACCCGGGCGAGCCGCTTGAGCAGCAGCACCGACGCCACCGGGCGGGCCCCGGCTTTCGCCACCCCGTCGGCCACCTCGCGGTCCGCGGAGACCACCACGATCTGCCGCCCGGGCGGCTCGGCCCGCACCAGCCGCCGGATCAACTCATCAGCGGTCTCACCGGCCTTGGAGAACAGCACCCGCACCCCGCGCGGCGGCGCGAGCAGCACCGGCATGTCCAGGTCGGCGCCGTCGAAGACGCAGGTGACCTCCGCGCCGCTCTGCGCGGCCAGCGCCGCCAGGCCCCCCAGCAGCCGCAGCCGCTGCTTCTCCAACGGCAGCGCCGGATAACCGGTCTTGGTGACGTTGTAGCCGTCGACGACCAGGTGCGCCTGCGGCAGCGCGAGGAGCTGGTCCAGCAGCGCCGGGTCGGTGTCCGACAGCGCCCTGGTGGCGATGTCGCGCGCGCTGAACGCCCCGGGCGCCACCGCGTCCACGGTGTCGGCCGGCCGCACCCCGAGGGTGTCGCGCGGCGGCAGCGCCAACTCGCGGCGCAGCCCGGCCGCCGCGTCCAGCACCGTGTCCAGCAGCAGCCGCAGCCGGACCTCCTCCACACTGCGGCCCTCGCGCACCGCGCGCCGCCCGGCCTCCACGGCCGCCTCGGCCTCGGTGAGCTTCGTCCGCAGCCGGCGGGCCTCGCTCTCGGCCGCGGCGCGCTCGCGCGCGGCGGCCGCCCGGACCTCGTCCAGTTCGGCCTGGAGCTTGCGCTGCGCGGACTCCGCCCGCTTCACGTCGCTGTGCGCGGCGCGCAGCTTGCGGTGCAGCGCGTCGCCCTCCTTGCGTACGGCGTCCAGCTCGCCGCGGGCGCGGGCCGCGTCCGCGCGGACCTGCGCCTGGAGCGCGGCCACCTCCTCGCGCAGCCGGGCGAGTTCGCGCACCGCCTCCTCGTCGGCCCGCTCGGCGTCGGCCCGTTGGACCTCCTCGCCCGCGGTCGCCACGAGCTTGGCCCAGCCCTCCGGGCGCAGCAGGTACGCCGCCGCGGCCACGTCCAGCGGATCGGCGGCCGGCGGCGCGGTGCCGGCGTCGAGCGCGCCGGTCAGCTCCGGCTGCGCCTCGCGCAGCCGCCCGGCGACCTTCTGCCGGAACGCGGCGTCGGACTCCAGGGCGGCGGCCAGCGCGGTCCCGGCGTACTTCACGCGGCGGGTGGGGGTGAAACGGGCGTACGGGCGCAGGGACACCGGCAGTTCGGGGAAGGTGAACCCGCCGAAAGCGTCGGCGGCGATGGCGACCACCCGGTGGCGCACGCCCTCGGGCAGCGGCCGGTCGAGCGTCGGCTCGCCGGGACCCGGCGCGAGCTCCTCGTCGGGCAGCGGTCGGCCGCCGTTACCATCCACCAGTCACTCCCTGTCGGGTTCCTCGGCGCCCTCCCGGCCTCCTTCGATCCCTCCGGCCGTCGCCTGCTGCTTCCATTGTCCCCGCAACAGGACTCAACCCTGTGCGGGACCGTCCGTCACGTCCTTGCCAGGCCGGTCCACCAGTTCGATCTGGTCGACCGCGTTGCACCACCGGCAGCGCACGGACTCCACGGTCTCGCTGAGCACCTCGGTCTCCTCGGTGCGCGGCTCGCCGCCCAGGTCGAGGTGGACGTACTCGACCACCCGGGTCGAACGGGTGACGTCGAACCTCGTCAGGTTGCCGCACAGGGTGCAGCGCCACCTGGTGGTCGCGGTCGGCAGGGGAACCGTCATCGGCTCGGGCACCTCTCTCGTCTCGGTGCGTCCACGGGGGGCGGACCTCGGCTCACCCCTACCCATCAGGACGGGCGTGTGTGCCCCGGTCACCCTACGGCCTTGGAGGCACGGCGCGCTGCGGCGAGGCGTTCCCTGCCGGTTGGTCCGCTTCCGTCATGATCGGTGCATGGTCATCCCGGTGTACGACAAGAACCCGGTCCGCCGCCGTCCGGTCGTGACCTACGCGCTCATCGCCCTGTGCACCGCGGTCTTCCTGGCCGGCCCGGTCTCCGGCTTCGTCCGCCTCTACGGCAGCGGTCACGCGCTCCAGTGCGCGCAGGCGGTGTACTTCGACCGCTGGGGGGTGATCCCCAGCGAGCTGTTCCACGGCCGCACCCCGGTCGCGCAACTCGACCTGCCCGCGGGCTGCCGCACCCCGGGCGCCTTCCCGAAGGTGCCGTTCCTGTCGGTGCTGACCTCGATGTTCGTGCACGGCGGCTGGCTGCACCTGATCGGCAACATGCTCTTCCTCTACGTCTTCGGGGACAACGTGGAAAGCCGCATGGGCCGGGTGCGCTTCGCGCTGTTCTACCTCGCGGCGGGCTACCTCGCCGCCTACGGGTTCGCCTTCGCCAACAGCGGGGACACCCAGAGCCTGGTCGGCGCGTCGGGGGCGATCTCCGGGGCCCTGGGCGCCTACCTCTACCTCTATCCCAGGGCCCGGGTGACCAGCCTGTTCCCGTTCCTGTTCTTCGTGCCGCTGCGCTTCCCGGCGTGGGTGGTGCTCGGCTTCTGGTTCGTGCTCCAGTGGCTGGCCGCGCAGACCGCGCAGGGCGGGCCCGGCGTCGCCTACCTCGCGCACGTGGTCGGTTTCGCCTTCGGCTTCCTGTGCGCATGGGTCTGCTACCGGCCACGGCGTAAGGTGAGCGTCGTCATCGCACCCACCCGAGGAGACGTCCAGCCGTGATCACCGCGATCGTGCTCATCAAGACCTCAGTGGACCAGATCCCCGAGATCGCCGAGTCGATCGCCGCACTGGAGCACGTCAGCGAGGTGTACTCGGTGACCGGGACCTACGACCTGGTCGCCCTGGTGCGGGTCGCCCGCCACGACGACCTCGCCGACATCATCCCCGGGCGCATCTCCAAGATCCCGGGTGTCGAGGTGACCGACACGCACGTGGCGTTCCGGACGTACTCCCAGCACGACCTGGAGGCCGCGTTCTCCATCGGGCTGGACTCCTAGCCGCCCGTACTCCTGGCTGCCCGTACTCCTGGCCGCCCGCGCCTTCGTGGAGCGCGCCGTCCGTCAGCGGACGGGGACGCAGCGGCCCGCCTCGGTGCGGTAGCTCCATGCGGCGCCCTCGCGGACGAGGGTGCCGACGGCCCCGAGGAAGCGGTCGATGTGCTCCTGGGGGGTGCCCGCGCCGAAGCTGACCCGGACGGCGTTCAGGGAGCGCTCACCGGGCTCGGCGTCGGGGGCGCCGCACTCCCCCGGCTCGTCCGGCTCCGTGTCCAGGAGGGTCCGCACCAGCGGGTGCGCGCAGAACAGCCCGTCCCGTACACCGATCCCGTACTCCGCCGAGAGCGCCGCCGCGAAGTGCGAGGAGTTCCAGCCGCGCACGACGAAGGAGAGCACGCCGACCCGGGCCGAGCCGGACCCGAACAGCGAGAGCACCCGCACCTCGGGGAAGGCGGCGAGGCCGTCCCGCAGCCGGGCGAGCAGTTCACGCTCACGGGTGACAAGGGTGTCGAAGCCCGCCTCGGTAAGCGCCTTGCACGCCGACGCGATGGCGTAGGCGCCGATCACGTTCGGCGAGCCTGCCTCGTGCCGGGCGGTGCCGGAGTGCCACTCCACGGACAGCTCGTCACCGGAGCGGGCGACCTTGCGGGTGGCGCCGCCCCCGGCGAGGTACGGCTCGGCGTCCCGCAGCCAGTCGGCCCGCCCGGCGAGCACCCCGGCGCCGAACGGCGCGTACAGCTTGTGCCCGGAGAAGGCCACCCAGTCGACGTCGAGCGCGGTGATGTCCACCGGGTGGTGCGGGGCGAGCTGGGCGGCGTCCAGCACGATCCGGGCGCCGTGCCGGTGTGCGGCGGCCGCCAGTTCGCGCACCGGCCAGATCTCGCCGGTGACGTTGGACGCGCCGGTCACACAGACCAGCTTCGGGCCCTTGGGGGCGCCGTGCAGCGCCACGTCCAGGGACGCGACGGCCTGCTCCGGGGTGCGCGGCGCGGGCAGATACACGACCTGCCCGCCCTCGACGCGCTGCCAGGGCAGCAGGGCCGCGTGGTGCTCGGTGTCGAAGACGTAGACGCGGGTCCCGGCCGGGAGGGCGGCGGCCAGCAGGTTGAGCGAGTCGGTGGTGGAGCGGGTGAAGACCAGCTCGTCGTCCGGGCGGCAGCCCAGGAACTCCGCGACGGTCTCGCGGCTCTGCTCGAACAGGTCGGTCGACAGTTGCGAGAGGTAGCCGGCACCGCGGTGCACGCTGCCGTAGTACGGCGCGTAGGCGGCGACGTCGTCCCACACCCGCTGGAGCGCGGGGGCGCTCGCGGCGTAGTCGAGCGCGGCGTACCCCACTTCCCCACCGGTGACGAGCGGCACCCGCACGTCCCGGCCGAGTACGGGCAGCGGGGCGGACGTACAGGTGGGGCAGTCGGCGTCGGCGCCTTCGCTGATGGCGGTGGCGGTGGCGGTGGCCCCGACCGTGCTCTTGGCGGTGCTGGTGGTGCTGGTGCGGGCGGCGGAGGTGGCGGCGGTGGTCAAGGCGAACTCCCGGCGGAAGGCAGGCGAAAGCACCACGAAGCGGCGGCCGGGAACGGCCGCGCGGACGGCGCGGTGCAGAGGTGATCGGGCGGAATTGCTGGTGGCAGAACCGGGGCCGACAGGCCCTAACGCATTCGCTTGCTCATGAAAGAACTCCCCAGTCCGGCTTGCTGTGAGCCTCGCTGCATCACAGCCTGGTCATCACCCGGGGCACCCCGCCTCGGACGGAGGGTTGCCGGACAGCGAGCCGGGGCCTTTGCGCTGTCACTCGTGACCTGGGACAAGATTGTGCCATACGGCGGCGCGGGCGCAAGACCCCGTCCGGAAAGTGGACGGCGCCGTGCGCCCGCGCCTCTTCGCTACGCCCGGGTCGCCGCCACCCAGCGCTCCAGTACGCCCTCCGCCGCGCCCGAGTCGATCGACTCCGCCGCCCGGACCAGGCCGGCGCTGATCCGCTCCTCCAGGGTGCCGCCGCCGGTGGCCCCCAACGCGGTCAGCGTCGCCGCGGAGTTGAGCAGCACCGCGTCCCGCACCGGCCCGCGCTCACCGGCGAGCAGCCGCCGGGCCACCTCCGCGTTGTACCCGGCCTCGCCGCCGCGCAGCGCCTCCACCGGCACCAGCTCCAGGCCGACGTCCCGCGGGTCGAACCCGGTGTGCTCCACCTTGCCGTCCTTGACCACCCACACCTGCGAGGTCGCGGTAGTGGTCAGCTCGTCCAACCCGTCGTCACCGCGGAACACCAGCGCCGACGAACCGCGTTCGGCGAGCACCCCGGCGAGGATCGGCGCCATCCGCAGGTCCGCGACGCCGGTCGCCTGCGCCCGCACCCGCGCCGGGTTGGTCAGCGGGCCGAGGAAGTTGAAGGGCGTCGCCACCCCCAACTCGCTGCGCGCGGCGGCCACATGGCGCAGCGCCGGGTGGAACCGGACCGCGAAGCAGAAGGTGATGCCCACCTCCACGGCGACCTCCGCGACGCGCCGCGCGGGCAGGTCGAGGTTCACGCCGAGCGCGGCCAGCACGTCGGACGCGCCGCTCTTGGAGGACGCGGACCTGCTGCCGTGCTTCACCACCCGCGCGCCGGTACCGGCCACCACGATCGCCGACATCGTGGAGATGTTCACGGAGTTCGACCGGTCGCCGCCGGTGCCGACCACGTCCACGGTCGGGCCGGGCACCTCGATCGTCGTCGCGTGCGCGTACATCGCCTCGACCAGCCCGGCGATCTCCGCGACCGTCTCGCCCTTGCTGCGCAGCGCCACCGCGAAGCCGGCGATCTGCGCGTCGGTGGCCTCGCCGCTCATGATCGAGTCCATCGCCCACGCGGTCTCCGCGGAGCTGAGGTCGTCGCGGCGGATCAGGGCGCCCAGGATGTCCGGCCACGAGCGCGCGGCCCCGGGTACGCCTCCGGCGGGGTGCACAACGCTCATGGCTTCACGCTCCATGTTCCTAGGGCGGTACGTCCCCCGCACCCTACCGGTGCCGAGCGCCCGCAAGGGGCGCGGGGAACTGCGCGCTCAGCCGTCTGCGGACCGCAGGTCGTCACCGGCCCGGTGGGGCAGTTGCTGTCGTTGCCGGACCACCCGCCGGTGGGTGGCTGGTCGCTCCGTTCTCCCCCAGAGCTGCGCCTGGGCGGTGCCCCCACGCGCCCCTTGCGGGCGCCCAAAGGCCCGGGGGA